>DAOVWP010000132.1 GCA_030636615.1 Candidatus Nanohaloarchaea archaeon | reverse complement strand
TACGGTTCTGATGAATTTATCTCAGCATACCAGTTCTGATCCCCTGCAGTGAACTGACAATCCGGAACAAAATAAAATTGTGCATAACCAGTTGAGTTGGTTGTGTTTGTGCCTATAATCTTATCATAGGTTGTTGTATTGACATGGAATGTCACTGTCGCGGAAGGATCAAGCTCGTATGTACCCCTATCAAAATCATAGACAAGAACCTTAAAGGTTGCGCCATCAGTTGTGTTTGCTTTTGAATTATTGCCGGAGATATAGGTTATGTTGGTGTTGTCTTCTTCTAAAATAACTTTATGTACTCCTGCATCAAAAGTTGATAATTCTTCATCAGTCTGGTATTTCATAAGATATCTGTAATACCATGTGCCAATATCAGATGCAGTGAAATTACGATACCAAAAAGTCATCCTGTCAACACAGTCAGGATATTTGCAGTCAGTTACAGTCATGTTTATGCAGGTCGGCTCTTCGCATTTGTCTGACTCTGATGGGGGTGGCGTCTGCGACAGCATAACACTTACATTATAGGTGTTGTCAGGATCACCACTACTTGCTATGATTGAAAAGTTCCAGTCAAGATAACCCCAACCTTCTGATGCAGGTGTGCCTGTTGGTGACTCAAGCTTTTTTAGAGGAAAAATATAAAACAGACCAGGATCACCTGACTTTAAAGTAAAATTAGAATAATAATTAAAGTTTGACTTGTTCACATAAAAAGTTGCATTATACCATCCTTTATCTGTAGTAATTGATGTCGGCATAGTGCAGGAATATGCATTTGAACCAATGAGCTCTATTCCATATGTGCAGTTATATCCTGTGGCAGGGGATTGGTTTATGTAAAATATGACTTCTTCAGACTCAGGAGATATATTAAGAGTTAATGCATCACTGCAATCATCGACAGTATAACCAAGAAAACCAATGTTATCCTCCTGTGTAAAATTTTGTCCGCCAACAACAGAATGAAGTTTTGGATTTGAAATTACCGGTACGATCTCACCTTTAATCCTTAAGTTGGTCTCCATAATAGTTGATGAATCGTTCTGCTGATAACATCCAAGCTCTGAATCGTTTACTGTTATCTTCCATTCCTGTTCATCAACAGAAAATTTTGGAGCGCCGGAATAATCATTCAGGCATGTTGGGTTAAAATAAAGATGAGCATAACCTGTACTGTTAGTTAAATTCGTAAATGAATCATCAGAATATGGATTTGACCCATCTGTCGTAACATAGAATTTTGTACCAAAATAAGGAAGGTATGTGCCGTTCTCATCCTGTATCCGGAAAATAAGCAGATCTTTTTGATCCGCACTTCGGTTAGCAACAGAATCATTCCCATAATAATATTCTACATTGACCTTCTCTTTGGTTATATCAAAGATATGTTCTGAAGTAGTATTAGGGTTTGACATATTATCTTCTATATAAAAACGATATTTCATAGATTCCGGCTCAAGACTGCAATCAAAACTTGTCAAAAAATCTTTCTGTGTCAATGAACCGCACTCAAGACACTCTTGTTTCTGAAAAGTATTATTCCACTCAGTCCCATTATAGATCTGAAGAGTTACATTGACATCATCCTTATCACTATCCTGAATAAGAACTGAAAAATTCCATGAAGTACCCCATCCTGCAGTTGCTCCGGAAGTAAGGTCATTAACTTTCTCGCTTTGATATGTTGGAGGCCAATTTACACTGATAGTTAAATTATAAGTAGCAGATTTATTGTCAAAATAACATGACTGCGACTCTGAATAGCCTAACCAATATCTTGTTCCAGATTCATATCTATCGTCAGGCAAAAAGTCATAATATACATAACCATCTGATAATGTCGTATTGTAAC
>DAOVWP010000104.1 GCA_030636615.1 Candidatus Nanohaloarchaea archaeon | reverse complement strand
GATATTATAAATAAATGGTTGTTATGTACTCTGGAGAATGTGAGCTTTATAATTGTGAAGAGGATTTTAAGGAAATAGGAGAGATAATAGATAGAAGTAATGTGTATAATGCAAAAGATACTTTAAGGCTTATAAAGCTAAACACTAAGGTCAATATCACTTTGAGAAAGTTCGAATCATATCAATTAAATGGAGGGAAGGTAAGTCCTGAGAGTTTGAGGTTTTTTGGTTCAGTAAATAAACTACATTGGATTGCTCAGGATGTGGTTAAATACCATGTGGGGTATCTTACGGATTATAATATAAGGTTGATACAAAAGCTGAAGATGTTGAGAGAGGATATAGGTAAGTTGACATCTGATCCGTTCTATTAATTAATCTGTTTAGAGTGGTATTTGATAAAAATTATAAAAGTTCACTTGCTTGTATCGCGATCTCCAATTCTTCATCTGTCGGATAAACTATAACTGTAACTTTTGATCCTTTTTTTGATATGATTGTCGGAGATTTTATGTCCTGTTCTTTATTCCTGTTTTTGACCTTATCAAGTTCCAGCCCCATGAAAGAAAAACTGGCGCAGATATCCTCTCTTACATACCATCCGCCTTCACCAATACCCGCTGTGAATATGAGAAGATCTAATCCTTCAAGTTGGGCGGTATAGTTTCCTATATATCCAACCACTTGTTTTGAAAGCATGTCAAGTACAAGTCTTGCTTTTTGGTCTCCTTTTTTGTCCAGTTCCCAGACATCTCTTATATCTGAGCTGGATTTGAGTATCCCTTTTATACCGCATTCATGATTAAGGAAATGGTCTACCTCTTTTGCAGAAATATGCGTCTTGTCCATCAGATAAGGGATTATTGCAGGATCAATACTGCCGGATCTTGTTCCCATCATCGGTCCTTCAAGAGGTGTTAGACCCATGCTTGTATCTATGGATTCTCCGTTCTTTATTGCGCACAGGCTTATACCATTGCCCATGTGGCAAGAGATGATCTTCAGTTTTTTGTATGGCTGTTTGATGTATTTGGTTGCATGTTGAGATACGAATTTGTGGGAGGTGCCATGGAAACCATATTTTCTTATTTTGTATTTTTTGTATAGTTCAAGCGGGAGACCGTAAAGATAATGTGTCTTATCCATTGTCTGGTGAAATGCTGTGTCAAATACCGCAACCTGAGGTGTTTTTGGAAGGGCTTTTTTGAAGGCTAATATACCTGCAAGATTGTGAGGATTGTGGAGGGGGGCAAGGGAAGATATGTGTTTTATGTCTGAGATGACTTTTTGGTCTATTATTATGGCCTTGTTGTAGATCTCACCACCATGGACTACTCTGTGGCCGATAAAAGTTATGTCTTTTTCGTTTTTTATCAGATTGAGTTTTTTTAGTGTGTCTATAATTTTCTGGATACAATCATAGTGGGATTTTATCTGCATTGGTGTTTTGGTTTCTTTGTTGTTATATTTAATCAGAAGAAATGAGTTTTTCAGGCCTATGCGGTCAAAGATACCTTTAACTATATGAGTCTTTTTTTTTGGATTTATCAGAGCAAATTTTAGGGAGGAACTTCCTGAATTTATTATTAAGGAGATCATTTGATATGCACCTGCAATAGTTTATAATTTGATTAATTTGGTATAAATAGATGAAAAGGTCTGATATTGAAAGATTGATTTATATACATCAGGCATTATGTAGATTAAATATGAGTCTAAATGATTATATAGCCAGAAGATTTAAAGGAAAAGAGTTCTTGGTTAGGAAATTACAAAATGAACAGGATCTTTCTGATAAATTAAATTGTATTCTGCGTTTTGCCGATAGACAGGATATGGTCTATATTGTTGAAATAGTTGGGACCAGAATGGCTAAAAATCAAAAAAACATATGCAATTACTTTGTTCCTGTCAAAAAGAATGGAACAGATATGGCTGTTTATCAAACAAGATATGCAAAAAAAGTAATAACGGATTTGTTTCCTAAATTCTCAAAGATAAAAACTGTATCAGTTAATTTTGACAGTTCTTACGGAATTAAGGATAATTCATATTCGGATAAGGCGGATCTGGTTAAGATTGTTTTTGATTCTAAAGAGTATGCTATTGTTTTAAGGGGGAAAAAGAATATCTGTATTGATGATTTTGTTAAAGAAATTAAACTTATTGAGTGAGATTATTTCTATTCTTTGATGTCGGATTTTAACTGTTCAAGAAGTTTCTCTATCTGCTCGATCTTTTCTATTGTTGAAGATGAAGTGGCGTTTTGTGTTGTTGTTTTTATATCTGGTTTTTCTATGTGATCTCCTGACATGAAAATCTCTACCTCTTCTTTGTTGTCAAAAGCAAAGATCTCGTTGTTTTTCGCATCTACAAGAACTGTGTAGGATATTCCTGCAAAATCACTTGGAGTTATTGAAAGCATCCAGTAGAGTGTGCTGTTGATCACATATGGTCTTGGCTCAAGGATTGCTGAAGTTGCCCAATCAATTGTCGGGAAT
>DAOVWP010000073.1 GCA_030636615.1 Candidatus Nanohaloarchaea archaeon | reverse complement strand
CTTGTGTCTTCAATAATTGAGCAATAGTATTCCGGGTGTTTGCTTTTTTTTGCTCTTTCAATAAGATAATCATATATGGGGATTTTTTCTGTGATCCAGTGTTTTTTGTATTTCTCATTTTTCAATTGTTCAAGTGCATGCCTGTAATCCTGCTCAACAATTGTTTGTTCCTTTTTTGTGAATTTTGCGTAAGGTGTAAACATAACTACCTATTGGTTGTAATATTTTAAATTATGTGTGCTTTTGGATTGTTATATAACTTTTTGAGATCAATTTGTTTTTATGAAACTTGGTGTGCTTTTTTCAGGAGGCAAGGATTCGGCGTTTGCATGTTATCAGGCAATGGACAAGCATGATGTATGCTGTCTGATATCTGTTGTGTCTGAAAATTCAGAAAGTTACATGTTTCATACACCAAACATTTCTCTTGTCAGGGAGCAGGCAAAGGCAATGGATATTCCTATTATTGTTGAGAAGAGCGCTGGGAAAAAAGAGAAGGAACTTGATGATCTTTGTAATGTGTTGCAGAAAGCTAAAGACGAGTTTGGGATTGAAGGTATTGTAACCGGCGCGATTGAGTCAGTCTATCAGGCGTCAAGGGTACAGAAGATCTGCAAGGATCTTGGTCTGTGGTGTTTTAATCCTCTTTGGAAGATTGATCAGGTGAAATTGCTCAATCTGTTGATTGACAAAGGGTTTAAGGTGATAATAAGCGGTATTGGAGCATATCCTTTTGATGATAGATGGCTGGGCAGAGAGATTGATAAAGATTGCGTTGATGAACTGATTCTTTATCGGGATAAGTATGAAATCAATCCTTCCGGTGAAGGTGGTGAGTTTGAAAGTCTTGTTCTGGATGCGCCGATGTTTAAACAAAGATTGGAAGTGATGGAGAGTTCTGTTGATTATGCTGATCATTCAGGGGTTTTCAGGATTGATAAGGTTAAGTTGGTGGGAAAATGATACTTATTTTGGATACAGGTTCTGTTTTGCTTTCGCACAGCGAGTTTGTTTCTCCTGTTCTGGATATTGTTGTAGATGTCGCTGGTCCGGATTGTATTATTAAACATTATTCTAATGTGATTGAGGAGGATCTGTCCTGCGCTGATAAGGTGATTATATGCGGGTGTCCTGTTGCTGATGACAAGTTTTGTGATGATTTGGGTATGTTTTCGTGGGTGCGTGGGTTTGATAAGCCGATTCTTGGGATCTGCGCAGGAATGCAGATTATTGCTGGAGTCTATGGTGCTAACTTTGTTGATATTTCTGAGATTGGTATGACAAAGATTAAAATTTTGAAGAAAGATAAGTTGTTTTTCGGTGCTAACTCTTCCTTGTTTGAGATGTATTGTGTCCATGGAAAATCTGTAGATGTGCCTAAAGGGTTTGATGCGCTTGCTGAGTCTGATAAATGTGTTGAGTGTATCAAGAAGAAAGGAAGCAATGTGTATGGGGTAATGTTTCATCCTGAAGTGCGGGGCAGATGGATCATAGAGAACTTTTTAGGTCTTTGAGTATGCCCCCACCGGGATTTGAACCCGAGTCGTCAGCTCCGCAAGCTGATATTCTATCCAAGCTGAAATATGAGGGCAGTATCTAATGGCAATATCTAATATGTTTTGGAGATATATTTAAAAAAGTTGATTCTTATTTAAAGGTTTTGATGGAAATATGTTTTAGTTCATGTAATTGGATTATAATTGAATTATATTAGAGGAGATAAAATATGGCTAAGAAATGTACCAGTTGTGGGACAGAGATTTCCGCAGAAAAGAATTTTTCATGTTTCAAGTGTCCAAGTTGCGGAGAAGTTGAAATTGTGAGATGCGATAGATGCAAGATGAATGTTGTACAGTATGTTTGTGGTAAGTGCGGGTTCAAGGGACCTTAAATCTTTTGATGTTTAATGTTTTAGAGGTAGATAAATATGGGAAAAGTTGCAACAACATTTAAAATAATGCCGGAAAATCCTGAAGTTGATTTTGAGAAGATTGTTGAAGATCTGAAGACAAAAATTGATGTGAAGGATTATAAGATTGAGCCAATTGCTTTTGGTCTTAAGATGCTTAAGGTCATGGTTATCACAGTAGATTCTGAAGGAGGAATTGATGAAATTGAAAGCATGATTGGTGATATGGATGGTATTTCTGAGGTAAGTGTTGAGAGTTCAACTCTTATCTGATTTTTTATTTTTATCTGTTTTTATTTTCTGGGGACGATTTCTACTGGAAATTATTGTGGTCGTCTGCTACTGGTTTTATATTTTGATAACAATACTTTTTTATAATTAGATAGCGGAAGCTTTAATAAGGTCAAATGAAAAATAGAAGTTATGGAACTCGTTGTCGAAAATCTGCAAACAATCAAAAAAGTTTTTGATTCTTCCTGTGATGATAATACAACAAAAAAATTTGTTTCTGATGTCTTTTGTGGAAATGATGTTGTTGACTGTCCACATTGTGAAGAAAATTCGCTTCTTCTTGGAGTGCATGATATGAAAAGATCGCAGGCATTTTTTTATTGTCTGAATGATAAGTGCAGTGCGAAGTTCAGGGTTGATACAAACTCTAAGGTTATTGAGAAATTGTAATCTGTCTGTGTGATATTTTTATCTGTCTTAGTTTGGGTTTGTATAGTTGATGTGAAGCTTAAGCTATCAGTGTTATAAGAATAAGGTTTGTTTTATTCTATTATTATTGCATCTACCGGGCATAAATCTGCAGCTTCTTTAGCACATTTAGGGTCATCAACTTCTTCTTTTGTGACTACTGCTTTGTCGTCTTCCATCTTGAAGATATCAGAACAAATAGCTTCGCACGCGCCGCATCCAATACACTTGTCTTTGTCAATAGTTACTTTTGGCATAGAAATATTTTGATGTGTTATCTTAAATAGTTTATTGGTTTATCTGTGCAGGGATAATGTTTTAAGCAGGCAATTGTCTTGGTTGTTGTTTCTTGAATAGTGTCTCTTGCCATGCTCAACAATCAAGGCATGGAATTCCTGATAGGTCTCAAGATCTGGTTTTATATTGGATTCGAAGAACAGTTTGATATTATCATAGGTTTCGTCTTTGGTTATTATGTTTAGCTCTGTCAGGATTCTTCTTGTGTATGCGTCTACTACAAAAGTTGGTATCTTATATGCGTAAAGAAGGATTGAGTCTGCTGTCTCCGGACCGATTCCCCAGATGTTGAGAAGTTGCTGGCGTGATGGTATGTCTCCTGCGAGATAGAGATGGAATTCTGAAAATATTTTTAGCTTTTTTGCTTTCTGGTTGAAGTATCCTGCCGGTCTTATACATTGTTTAATTATCTGGGTGTCTGCAGATATTATTGATTCAGGTGAGAGAATGTTACTGTTTTTTAGATTCCGGATTGATTTTTCTACATTTGGCCATGCAGTGTTCTGGGTGAGGATTGCGCCTATACAGATCTCAAATATTTGACTGCCGTTTTTTGGGTAGGAATAGTCGTTCTTGTGGTAGTCATTTCGGTTGTTAGTATTGTTATTGTTGTTTATGTTAATAATCGGCCACCAGCCCTGTGGGCCATATAGATTCATCAATTT
>DAOVWP010000092.1 GCA_030636615.1 Candidatus Nanohaloarchaea archaeon | reverse complement strand
GTGATGTAGACACTAATCTTGGAGATATACAATGTGATGTTGGCGGTCAGGATGATCCAAACAATGCAGAAGGTAACAAGACTGTAGTAATTAAAGATGGGGGTATTCTTATCGCAGAATTTGATTATGATTTTGACAATGGTCTGGTATGGAGCGAGATCAAAGTATATGTCAACAGTACTGGTGCAGGATCAATTGTCATAAACGGTATAACTCTTGGTGAAGGAATCACAAAGAATGTAACTATGCCGAATGTCAATAATGTTACCAGTATATGTATCAAAGATGCTGATGGTGTTGAGATCTCTGATATTACAGCTAAATGTATTGGAGTTGATGAGACTGCTATAAGCTGTCCTGGAACTATTGGGGATTACTCGTGTGAGCTGATCGATAATGATACAAGATTCTTTATAACCGGTCTGAAACATTCCGGTGCACAGCAGCAGCCATACTGTGGTGACGGTGTAGTTAATGCTGCAGGTGAACAATGTGACGGAAGTGCTTTCGCATCACCTTATGGATCATGTTCATATTATGGAAGCTATAATGCAGGAAGCCCTGCATGTTCTTCATCATGTATTGCAAGCCAGGGTAGTTGTTATTACCAGTCATCAGGAGGCGGTGGAGGAAGCAGTGTATGTTATCCAAACTGGGTATGCGGTGAGTGGTCTGAATGTTCACCGGATGGTATCCAGACAAGAGAGTGTAATGATACAATAGGATGTCCTATTCCGTCACCAATAACTGAGGAACAGAACTGTACTTATGTAGAGATCCTGGAATCTGAAAGTGATGGAGAAGAAGAGCCTGAGACACCAGAAGAGAATGAAACTGAAGGTGATGGCGGAGAGCAACAAGGTGGAGAAGAAGATAGTTCTTCACAGGATGACGGTGCTCAAAGCAATGGTGGTGAACAGAATACTATAACCTCAGGACCAGAAGGAACACCGACAGGTCTTGTTACTGGCGGTCCGGAAGGTACAGATTATGGGACTGGCGATATGCTGAAATGGATTGTTGTCATAATCGGTCTATCTATACTGCTTGGTATTATTCTAAGGGCTTTGAAGAAGAAAAAGAAACCTAAATATGACTTCAAACCTAAAGATAAAGAAGATACCTCTTCTGAGGATAAGACTGAAAAAGGTAAAAAGAAGAAAGATAAGAAGAAGAGCAAGAAAAATATTGAAGACGAAGACGAACTTGATGATCTGAAAATATAATATCTTTATCTTATCTGTTCTGAATATTTTTCTATATATCTGCTGATTTTTTCAGCATTGTATCTGTTTGTTTTTATTGTGTCAATAGATAATCAGATCACATCTATATCTTTCATTGATTTATCAATGATATACTGGCATTTCCCAAGTGTGTGGATCAGCTTTTTATCTGTTGTCGCGCTTGAAATCTGGCCTATGCGGTCAAGTATCTGCCGGAAGAAGCGGATAACATCACCTTCAAGAAGGTTTGTATTCTTGATTATCTCAAAAATAGATTCACCGTCATAACATGGCTGGATCAAAGCAGTAAGGTCTTTCAGGCTCCTGAATTTTTGTTCAGAACTAAGATAAAAATTTGATCTCAGTTTTTTCCTTAGATTGTTGAGAGAAGAAGAAGGATATTTTTGATATAATTCAGTTCTTGGTCTTGGTTCGTAACATAGGCAGGCAAGTATCATCAATGTCTGGAAATCGTCAAGAGTATTATGGAAACCGGTTGCGAAGATCTCCCCGCTCAAGATCTCATCAGCATATATCCTTGACGAAAACTCTCCTTTTTCAGTGATTTTGTTGTCTTCAATATATCCCATCTTACAGAGCTTTTTTATGATGTTGTTGAAATTTCTGTATACAACACCTTTCTTTTTTGTATATAATTTTGGACCATATTTCTGGAAAGAATGAAAGTTCTTGCAAAGGATCTTGTCTATCTCTTTGTCAGTATGGCGTTTCACGAGATTGAGGACTGTGTTAACTGATAGCCTGAACTGAGACCTTATCGGATCGGTATCAGAGGTTGTCAGTTTTTTCAGCATGTCATAGTTGAAATCTCTTCTCTCGATCATAGCATAGACAAATCCTTCCTTGTCAATACCTCTTCTTCCTGCCCGTCCCGCAATCTGGAAATATTCTTTTGAGTTGAGAAACCTGAAGCTTACACCGTCAAATTTTCTGAGACCCCTGAAGCATACAGTCTTTGCAGGCATATTTATCCCGACAGCAAATGTTTCTGTTGTATATAATACTTTTATCAGACCTTTTGAGAAAAGCTCTTCAACAAGCTCTTTGATTATAGGGATCAGACCAGCGTGATGAAACCCTATACCATATGGAAGAGTCTGTCTCAAAATCTTTGTAGATTTCAGATTATTTATTTCCGGGGGTGAGTGTGACAGTTTTTTTCGGATAAATGTGGCAATCTCAGGGTTTGTGTTAAAAATTTTTGCCTGCGCAAGTTCCACTGCATCATCCTGACAGCTTTTTCTTGAGAAATTAAAGAAAAAACAAGGTAGCTGGTCTTCTATTTCTGAGATCAGCTCAACTGGTGAAGGGGGATCAACAAATTGTTTTTTCATTCCTGTATTCTTGCGGCGGCGCGCATATTGTTGCGAGTCGTTGACATCTCTTATATGTTCAAGGGTTGTTATTCCCTGTTCAGTATCATAAAAATTCATATGCAGTGGTACATTTC
>DAOVWP010000008.1 GCA_030636615.1 Candidatus Nanohaloarchaea archaeon | reverse complement strand
TTACCTGTTGTACTCTTATGTTGTTGTCTGATCCGACAAGATGTACTGTGTCTCCATCATTTAACGTTCCTGATAGAAGCCTTACTGTTGATACAATACCTGCATGTTTGTCTGCAGTTACTCTTGTGACTATTCCTATTACAGGTCCTTTTGGGTTGCAATCAGTCATAGATTTTCCTGATTTGCTTTCATAATCTCCTTTCCAAAGTCTTTTAATCCTGTATTTTTGCGCTTCTTTTGGATTTGGGAGATGTTTGATAACCATGTCCAAGACAACTTTTGAAAGTGGTATGTTTTTTTGAGTTCTGCTTCGTTGTCATCTTCAGTGTATTTAATGATATCTTTGAAAGTTGTTTCTGTTTTTTTCATGTAAGGGATTGATATCGCCCAGTTTTTGAAGGCAGATCCAAATGCTACGCTTCCGTCATTGACATTCACTAACCATTTCTCTTTGAATTCTGCGGGAGCGTTGTCTTTGATAATCTTGTTAACCTCAGCAATTATTGCTGTGAATTTTTCCATCATCTGTTCAGGTGTGAGCTGAAGTTCTTTTATCATCCTGTCTACTTTGTTTATGAATAATATCGGTTTAATTCTTTCTTTAAGAGCCTGTCGCAGTACTGTTTCTGTCTGCGGCATTACACCGTCTACTGCGCATGCAAGCACTAATGCTCCGTCTACTGCTCTGAAAGCTCTTGTGACATCTCCTCCAAAGTCTACATGACCAGGAGTGTCGATAAGATTGATGAGAACTTTTTTGTCTTCATGTTCATGAACCATAGATACATTAGCTGAAAATATAGTGATTCCTCTTTCCTGTTCCTGTGGATCGAAATCTGTTGCCAGCTGTTTTCCTGCAAGATCTTCTGAAATGAGTCCCGCTCCTGCTAGCAAGTTATCGCTTAGTGTTGATTTACCATGATCAATGTGTGCTGCGATAGCAATATTTCTGATATGATCAGGATTGTCTATAATGTCTCTTATTTCATCAATCATAGTTGTCATAGTTATAACCTTTTTTTCTTTAATAAAATTTAATTATGTATTTGATATAATCAAAATATAGATTGAGATATATCTGTAGTTATTACCTTGCTCCGGCTGCTTCTTTTTCTCTTCTTTGTTTTTCTCTTATGGATAAAAGATTTGTGTCATTTTTTGATGTTCCTATTATCTGTTCGGAGAGCGCCTGCGCCAATGTCTTTTTTGCTTTTGTTGTTGTTTGATATGTTCCCTGAGCAATGTGTTTCAATGCAAGGTCGATACGCCTCTGTGGTGATGTGATGACTGCGTTTCTTGCAAATGAGCCTCCTCTTTGATATGTAACGACTTCTTCCATAGGCGCACTGTTTTCAATTGCTGTTATGAGTACTTGTATTGGATTCTCTTTTGTGTTTTCTTCAATCTTTATGAATGCATCTTCGATACCTTTCATTATCATGAATGATTTACCTACATTTGTGCCTGATGAGAATTTATGCTTTTTTCCTTTGTGTCCTGCAACAAATAGTTTGTTGACAAGCCTTTCCACTATGTTGACCTTTGATTTATGAAACTGTTTTTTTGCGTGCTGGCCTCCTGATTTTGGGACAAGCTGAGGTTTTATTGTGATATATTGCACCAAACCCTCATCTGTTATCTTTAGTTCATCAAATGACCATTTATTGAATAATTTAATTTCAGTTGTCATAAAAAATACACCTTATCTTATTTTCTTTTTGCTTTTCCAGAAAGCAGTGATTCAAGAGACACATTGTTAACTTTTGTAACTTTCCATCTGACTGTTGGAATATCTCCTTTTGCTCGTCCTTTTGTTCCGCCGATACCTTCTACTTCTACTTCATCGTGTTCCTGAATATGGCTGATTGCTCCATTTCCAGGGACGAAAGCAGTGATTTGTTTGCTGTTTTTTATAAGTTGAATCCTTACACATTTCCTGAGTGCTGAGTTTGGCTGTTTTGCTTCAAGATTCTTTTTTTCAAGAACAATGCCTTTTGCCTGGCAACTTCCTGCTAAAGGGTCTTTTTTTACTTTTAGATTTAGAGCTCTTCTTTTATATTCACTACTCTTCCATCTATCGCTTTTTCTTTTCTTTATCAGGTTTCTTGCTGCAAAAAGTCCTACCATTAAATTCACATCTCTTGATTTCTTAATTTTTTAGTATAATTTATTTTATATCTTGTTTGCTTTTTATAAATTTATGTAATATCTTTATATTATTTTCCGATTGTCTGATTATTTGTTTTTTATTGAAAGTACAGATATAGAGAATGGTTTTTTGCATAATTCTCCAAGTTCAGCATTATTTCCTTCAAATATTTCGACAGGCACTTTTTCTTTTGTCTTTAATTTGTCTTTGATCTCTTTTGGACAGTTTGATGAAATAACTATCTTATTTAGTTTTTTCTCTTTTATTGTCCTTTTCAGACCAATGATTATTGTGTTACTCTCAAGTGCGCTTTTGATTTCAGTATTAAGTGTTTTTGACATATTGTTTACCTCCCGAGGTTTAATCTTTCATTTTCAGTTCTACAAGTCCTGATCCGACTTTTGCTGTTTTTCCGATAATTATGTTTTCTACTATACCCTTGAGTTCGTCTTTTTCTCCTATGATTGATGCATCTACGAGATGTTTTACAGTCTCTTCAAAGTTTGATCTTGCAAGTACAGATGATTTTGCGCCACTAAGCCCATATCTTCCTATCGGTTTGATTTCACCCT
Source organism: Candidatus Nanohaloarchaea archaeon (assembly GCA_030636615.1). GTDB lineage: Archaea > EX4484-52 > EX4484-52 > EX4484-52 > GLR71 > DAOVWP01. The sequence continues at coordinate 10,593 of DAOVWP010000008.1, read as the reverse complement.
TGCTTGTCATAGCGTCAGCAATCAATAAAAGGTGTCTTATATCTGTGTCTACTCCCTGTGCTCTTAGTGTATTGAGGATTTCGTTTATTATTGCTTGTCTTGCTGCTTCAATTCCAAATGTCTCATATACTTCAAATATGTTATTTGTTGAGACTCTGTTAGAATCAACGCCTTCTATTTTTGTGATCTTTCTTAGGTTGGATCCAAGGGTTTGCAGTACCCAATCGTCGTTTACTTTTTCTATAATACAGAAATCTATATCAGGTATACCTTTTGCGTGTGAGTCTCTTACTTTGGTTCTTGTTCTTTGTAAATCCTGTACTGTTGTTCCTGCTTTTTTAGATTCGACAATCATTGTATGGTCATCAGACATCTTTACTTCAATGTTTCTTACTTTCTTTTTTATATTTTTTATGAGATCATCTGTCTTGATATCGAGATTTTTCATTTTTTCTGCATCCATATTAATTTCGATGCACATGTTTGCTAAATCCAGTGAATCTTCTACCATAAGATGCATTAGTTTTGTTTCTTTTATGTTTGATGCAATCTTTTTTGCAGAGTTTTTATTATTCTGTTCAGGAAGCAGATATATTTTCATTGTTGGTGTTTCCGGTGATTTTCTTGCATCGAGAATTTCAATAACTCTTGGAAGACCTTGTATAATGTTAAGTCCTGAAGACTCTCTGTGATATGATTTAAGTGTAGTCTGAGTTGCTGGTTCTGATACAGACTGTGCTGCGACAACACCTATTGCTTCTCCTGAATCATATAACATATTCTCATATCTTTTTTCTGCAAGTTTTAGGATTTCTTCTTTTTCTTTTTTGGTCTTGTCTAGTAATTCTACTTTTTCTTTTAATAATTTGAAAGTTTTGTCCTTTATCTCTTTGTTTATCATAATTATCACCAACCTTAAACCTCTTTGAGATTTATTATTCCTCCACTATCGCTTTTTGCTGGATCAATTCCGTCTTCTCCTGCAACGAATTGTATTATCTCGTCATTACTGTCTCTTACAGTCTTGTCTTCTTTTACCAGATAATCCTGCATTGCATTCACTAATCTTCTTTGCATATATCCTGAGATTTTTGTTTTCAGGGATGAATCCATAATACCTTCTCTACCTTTCATTGCTTCGAAAAAGAATTCTGTAGGATTTAGTCCTTTTCTGAAGGATGATTCTACAAATCCATGTGCTTTTAGTGATAAATCATTTTCCTTGAAGAACGGAAGACATCTGTTTTTGTATCCTCTGAAAATTCTGCTTCCGCCTGAAAGTTCCTGACCTATGTATCCTGCCATGAATGTGAAGTTCTGTATACTTCCTCTTGCTCCGGTTTTTGCCATGACTACGCCATCGTTATCTGCAAGGTTTTTAGATAACATCTCCTGTGTTTCGCTCATCATATTGCTTGTTTTGATGATAATATTGGATTCCAGAGATTCTTTTAATGTCTGACCTGGTAAGGTTTCAAGTTTTCCTTTTTTGTATGTTTCTATTGTTTTGTCTATCTCTGCTGAAAATTTGTTCTGGATTTTTTTGATATCTTTTTGTTGTTCTTCCGAAATCTCTTCTTCTGACAGTGATAGTGTGAAACCTCTTTTCATGAGATATTCAATTGAGATTATTGTTATATGTTCAATGAATCTTACTGCAACAGAGTGACCATATTCTAAATCAATCTTGTTGATTATTTTACCTCCATATGAAGATATCGCTTTTTCATCGATTGATCCCTTTATGAGTTTTCCGTTTTCGATAATTACATCTGATCCATCTTTTGATTTAAATCTGTGGTTGAATCCATCCGGTAATATAATACTGAATAGCTCTTTACCTGTGTATGTCTCTTTTGTCATGTCTATCTTGTTGCTGTTATAGAGTTTCAGTTTGAGAATAATTTGCGCAAATGTTTTCTTGTCTATTTTTGTATCATCTTTTGTAAGCAGATAGCATCCAGAGATGTAGTCCTGGTCTGCTCCTATGATTGGACCGCCGAACCTTGGTGATCTGATATTCTCTTCTACAAGCATGAGCTGTTCTGCTTCTGCTCTGGCCTCTGCGGTCTGGGGTACATGAACATTCATTTCATCTCCATCGAAGTCTGCATTATAAGGTTTACATACAGTCAGGTTTAGTCTGAATGTTTTATAAGGCATCACCTTTACTCTGTGAGCCATTATTGACATCCTGTGGAGTGATGGTTGCCTGTTAAATAAGACTATATCCCCATCCTTTATGTGTCTTTCTACAATAAATCCCGGCTGGAGTTCTTCTAATATGAATTCTTTTGTGAGATCATTTATCTTTTTTCTCAGTCCATCCGGTCGGATTGTGTAGTTTGCGCCGTTTATTTTTTCAGGACCTCTTTCAACGCATTCTTTCATCTCCTTGAAGTTCCTTTCTGTTATTTTTATTGGTATTGTTAGTACTTTTGCAATAAGTTCAGGAATACCTACTTCGTTGATTCCAATATTCTGGTCTGGGGATATAACTGTTCTTGCAGAGAAGTCTACTCTTTTACCTGTGAGGTTTAGCCTGAATCTTCCAGACTTTGATTTTAGTCTTTGTGATAATGTTTTTAGCTGTCTTCCAGATCTATGTCTTGCAGGTGGCAGACCGCTTATCTCATTGTTGAAATATGTTGTTACATGATACTGAAGAAGTTCCCATAAGTCATCAAGTATGAATTCAGGTGCTCCAATTTCCAGATTGTTTGCAAGTCTTTGATTTATTCTGATTACGTCTACCAGCTTGTGGGTCAGGTCATCTTCTGATCTTTCTCCATCTTCAAGTGTAATTGATGGTCTTGTTGTTATTGGTGGGACTGGCAGGATTGTAAGAATCATCCATTCCGGTCTGCCGCCGTTCATCTTGAGTATAGATAAGTCTTCATCACTAATCTTTTCGAATTGTTCTCTTATCTGTTCCGGTGTTATCCTGTCGCCGTCACAAGTGAATGATTGTGGCCTTTCGAACTTTATTTTTTTATTATTGTAACCACAGTTTGGGCATTTTGTTGCTGGTTTGATTTTGTTTAGATCATAAGTTCTGTTTTTTACATTTTCTTTGTCAAATAAAAGTTTGCTACATTCCTGACATGTCAATACGAGAACTTCTTTTATCTTCTTGATAAATAGTATGTTGTAGACTGGTTTTGAAAGATTGATGTATCCAAAGTGGCCAAGGCATTCTCCTGATTTGCTACCACAAGTCTTACATCGCATTCCCGGATCAATAACACCTAAGTGTGGATCCATTACGCCGCCTTCTATAGGATATGCATCTGCGTCATATACTTCTGAGTTTGCAATTTCGATTGTTGCAATTTTTTTGATATGTTCGGGGGAAACCATGTGGAACTTAATTTCTGAAATGTCTGCCATAATAAATCATCCTCTTAATCTTTTGTAGTTTTTATTGATGCTGCAATCATCATACTCTTCATCTCGTCAAGAAGTAGCTTGAAAGCGTATGATAATCTAACTTCAATATTCTCTTCACTTTTACAGTTAAGACATACAACCTTATTTTTTATATGGTCCTTTACTGCGATTGTGCCGCATTCTGTACAGATATGTTCTTTGACACTGTCTGATGAAAATCTTTCTTGGAGTACGATTGGTGCTCCATGCGCTATGAAACAATCTTTTTCCATTCCTCCAAGCCTTAGACCTCCACCTTTTGATCTTCCTGCAGTCGGTTGTTTTGTTAGCAGGGCTACAGGACCTTTTGCTCTTGCATGAATCTTTTTTGAAACAATATGATATAATCTCTGGTAATAACATATTCCTATGAGTATTTTTGATTCCATCTTCTCTCCAGTAATCCCATTGTATAGGCTTTCTTTTCCATCATCCTGAAATCCATTGTCTGCTAGAATCTTTCTAGGTTCTTCTTCAGAGCTTTTGAAAGCTGTAGCATCAATATGTGTACCATTAAGCGCAGCAGCTTTACCTTCAAGGATCTCAAGAATCTGTCCTACAGTCATTCTTGATGGTATCGCGTGAGAGTTTATTATTATATCTGGTGTTATGCCTTCTGCTGTGAATGGCATGTCTTCTTCCGGCACTACAAGACCAATTACACCTTTCTGACCGTGTCTTGTGGCGAGTTTGTCTCCAACTTCAGGTATTCTTGTGTCTCTGACTGTTATCTTTAACAAGATGTTGCCTTCTTCGTTTGTTGTAAGTATGATCTTTTCTACAAATCCATCGTGGATCTCTTCAAGATGAAGTGAGTTGTCCCTGAAATTTTCAATACCCATCCTGATTTCTTTTGCAATTCCAAGGAATCTTAATGGTGATATCTTTCCTACAAGTATGTCCCCTTCTTCTACTTTTGTCTCTGGTTGTATAATGCCTGATTGGTCTAATTTGTTGTATAAGTCTTCGGATTTGTAGTTTTTAATCCCTTTTTCCGGGAGTCCTATCTTGTCTTCCTGTCCACCCCAATATCTTCTGCATGAAGTAGTATGTGTCCTGTATGCAATAGATTTTAATGCACCTCTTTCGAGGGATGATTTGTTAACTATAAGAGCATCTTCTATATTATATCCATAGAATGGCATTATCGCAACTACAATATTTTGTCCTGTCGGATGACTGTTGAGGTGTATTGCATCCATACTTTGTGTTGATATAAGTGTTTTCTGTGGGTTGATCAGGATATTCATTGTTGTATCGTCTCTCATTAGGAAGTTATGGATTGGTATACCGACAGACTGTACTGCCATTCTGGCACCATAGTTTAGTCTATCACCCCTGTTTTTATCAGGGTATGGGAGAGTTGATGTTGCTATACCTAGTATGAGAAGCGGGTCAAGTTCTAGATGTGTATGTTCTTTTGTCAGTTCTTTTTCTGTTAGTGCGATGTATGAATTTTCTTCTTCTTCAGCGTCAATGTATTCCATTATCCCTTTTTTTTGCATGTCTTTCCAAGTTAGTTCTTTTTCTTCAATCTTTTTTATGAGGTCTTTGGTTAGAAGGGATTTTCCATTTTCAACATTTATCAGAGGTCGTCTGACACGACCTATACCCATATTAACATGAATCTCATCTTTGTCTTGCAAGAAGGATACGTTCATGTTGGTGGAAAGTATCTTCTTTCTCCTTTTTGTCTTAAGTTCTGTTATAAGTTTCTTATGGTCATCTGTTTCGCCGATTAATGTACCGTCTAGATATACTTCTGTCATCATAATCTCCTCTTTTATTTAATCCCAAGGTTGTTTAGTGTAGTTCTTATCTTATCTACTTCTTCATCGTCTACGGATGAGATAACATCAGAGCCAAGTGCAAGGAATTTTCTCAAACCGATATTCTGACCTTCAGGTGTCCTTACAAGGCATAGTCTGCCCCAATGGGTTGCATGAAGTTCCCTTGCCTCAAAGTGCGACTGAGATGCTGATAGGGGTGATACAATATTTCTCATGTGGTCAAGCGCTCTTGTAAAGTTGCTTCTTTCAAGTCTTTGGCTTACTCCTGTCTGATCCTTGAAGCTACCTACTGCCATTGATCTCATGATCTGTTTTGTAAGCACATCAGTAATTATGATACTCTGCAGGCTTGGAAGTCGCCTTCCTCTTTTGATCATCTTCTGGTAATTATATTGAAGTCTTGCTACAAGGCCCCATCTGCCAAGAATGATTGATCTGATGATCTCTTCAAGCAAGTCTCCTGCCAGCTTGAGTCTCTTGAATGAGTAATGATCTATGTCGTCTCTTATCTCATCGTTGTAAAGCATGTTTATTTTTGTCATAACTTTAGCCAAGTATTTTGCTTTTGCTATTCTTTTATCCTGACCCTGGCCTATGTGCGGTAAAAGATAATTGTCAAGAATGTTTTCGACTCTTTCCTGCATCTTTTCCTGTTTTCTTACACCAAGTTGTTTTCCTAGATAAGTTATAGCCTCTTCCTGTGTAGTTATCTCGGACATGTAAAGATTAAGCATAATCTCTTCAGATGGGTTTTTACCAAGAGCTTCCATGATTTCCTTATCTGTTTTGATTCCCAAAGCTTTCATAAGGGTTATGAGAGGAACTGCCTTGTTTCTCAGGTTTGCGAATCTTACTCCGATAATTCCTATGTCATCTCTTTCGAATACATGTCTTTGCGTGTATCCTCTGAACTTTGAGTCAAGTCTCGCGCTGATCAGATTCTTAGATTCTTTTTTTTGCAGGATTAATCTGTTAGTTGCAATCTCTTCTGAAAGTACGAGAACTCTCTCTATACCATTGATTATAAAGTATCCTCCCTGGTCTGTTGGATCTTCTCCAACTTCTATGAGCTCTTCTTTACTCATCTTTGAGAGTTTACATAGGTCACTTTTGATCATTATTGGAAATTTTCCGACATTTACAAATACCGGTTCCTGTTCGACATCTTCAAAGACAGGGGTCATCTCGATGAAAAGTGATGAAGAATATGTCAGGTTTCTTAGGCGGGCTTCAATAGGAAGTATCTCTCTTATGGATCCGTCACTTTCTTTTATGATTGGGGGTTCTATCTTGACCTGTCCAAGTTTAATCTTTAGGTTTTCCTGTGTAGGAAGTTCAATTTCAATCTCTTTGATTTCATCAATTATCTTTTGAAGTCTTCTTCCCATGAAGTCATCGAAAGATTTGATATGATGTTCAACAAATTTGTTGTTTTTTGAATATTCATCAAGAAATGTTTTTAGAATCATTATAAGTTACCTCTATTCTTTGTCATCCTCTGTTGTTTCTGTTATTTCATCTAATTCTTCTTTTTTTATTTCAGGAGTATCAGATTCAAATCCTGTAATCTTTTCTATTACAGGTATTACATATCTATAGTATGTTGTTGTTCCTGTTGTTGGAGATGGTCTTATTATCCTTATCAGGTCTCCTACTTTTGCGTCTATTGCTTTTGCTGTCGGATCATCAACATAGATTTTAGGGAATTTTTCAAGTTCTGCGTTGTATTGCTTTTTAACTGCATCTACTTCATTTTTTGGCATTATCTCATGTTTATTGACAAGAACATGATTGAATATCTCTTTTCCTTTCATATTATTCCCCCTATGTATATTTTTTACATTTAAATGAGCCCGAAGGGATTTGAACCCTCGACACCCGGATTAAGAGTCCGGTGCTCTAACCAGACTGAGCTACGAGCCCCCAATCTTTTTGTTTTTCTCCAATTTGTATAGCTAAAGCTTTATAGATTATATATTTTGTCTGATTCGAAGAGGAGAGTATTTAACATATTCAGTTACCTGTATTTTATTATGAAACAAAGAGACATTGGCGCCCTGGCCGGGATTTTCAATAGTCTGGAGATCTGTTTAATTGTGAATATTTTGATAAACATTAAGTCTTTAAAATTATTTTAATGTCTCCATGATATTTTTGAACCCGGGGCAAAAGAGTGACAGTCTTTTATGTTAGCCAGGCTACACCACCAGGACACATATAGTCTCTTATGTCTTATAATGATAAATGTGTTGACAGTTTCCTAAGCTTCCCGTCGGATAGACAGTACAACATTGAACGTTAGAAATCTTAACTTCTGAGTTCGGAATGAGTTCAGGTGTAACATTTCTACTATGACCGTCAACATAACTATTTAAGTAACGATATCTTTAAATACTTTTATATCTCTTTCGATTGATTTATAAAATTATCTATTTTTGGTTATTGTATTTTGGAGAAAATTGGTCCCGCCCCCCTGATTTGAACAGGGAACATCTCGGTATCTGCTTACGCAAACGATTTTTTTATTTATGAGATACTGGCTAAATAATATAACTTCTGCAAGTAAATATCTACAGCCGAGCACTCTACCAGGTTGAGTTAGGGCGGGATAACTAATAACTTTGAAGATATATTTAAAAAAGTAATGGTTGTTCTTTAGGTTTTGATTATCAGCTTATTTGATCTTATTTTTATCGGTTTGTTGTTTTTGTTTTTACCGGTAAGTGTTGCGCCCTGTAATTTTATGCCGCTTTTTATCTCAAATCTTGGTTTTATTGTGTAACTGATTATTCGTTGTTCTTTGGGTTTAAGTGTGCCAAGATTCCATTTTAGTTGCGTGTTGGTCTTTATAGACTTTTTATCTTTTATCTTTAGGCTGAAGTGACCAGTCGCTTTTGTGGATGCAGGCATTGTGTCAGTTATTGTGGCGTTATATATTGTTCTTGGGCTCTTGTTGATTATATTCAGATGTATGTTGTGATATCCATTTTTTTTAATGTCTTTTTTTGTTATTATCGGTTTGGTCATATTGAAATAGATCTCTATAATTATTATCATAATTGCAATTATCGGGATGTAGAGTTTCCAGTAATTTACCTTGTATTTTATTTCACATGTGTCTCCGCTTTCTCCGAAAGGTTTCATGTTGCATTCAAATATGTAATCGTTGCCGCTTGTTCTTGTTGGTCTGGTCATGTATTCTTTGAGGAAATTATGTCTGTCAGTGTAGAATGTCTGATGGTCGAAGTAGTTTTTGTTTCTTATGGTTATTGTTGTTGTCTTGTAGAAGGCGCCTGGCTTTTCTTCAATGTTTATGGATGGCTCTTTTGGAGTTATTGTTTCAATGTATTCTTTGATGTTTACTGTCGCGTTCTTTTTCTGGAGAATTGTGCCGATTGCGTCTATTAGTGACATCTCGATTGTTATTTTATCTTTGTTGATCTTTCCTAAATTCACTGTTTTGGCATAAAGGTCATGCCTGTCAATCAAAGGGAGCTCTTCAGTGTGGCTTTTTATGATTGTGCCTTTAGAGTCATATATGTCTATTTTATATGAGTATTCTTCTACCAGTGAAAATCTTGTGTTGTTTAGCCTGAAAAAGATTTCAATGTCTTCATTGTCGAAGTACTGGTCCTTTACAGGTATCATCGTCTCAAATATGAGCTGGTTTCTGTCGATAACATATACAGGAATCCTTATGTTTTTGCTGCAAGTTGTTTCATCTTTTACACAGGTCCTGAATACTATATAATATGTGCCTGTTACTGTGTCTGATGGCGGGGCGATGATCACTTCCATCCTTTTGGTTCCACTTAGTTCTATTTGTATCGTGTCTGCCGAGATAAACCATTTATGATATATTGGGTTCGGAAGGATTATGAAGGTTTTAGTTTCGTCTATATTGCTTGTTATATCAAAATAATATGTGTTTGTCTCTCCAAGATATGTAATGGTTTTGTTCATCTTGATATATTTATAATCAATGTCCTCTGCCAATACTGGTGTTATATATAATAGAAATATAATGAATACTAAGAATACCCCCCTTTTTGTATGTATCATACTATTAGTTGTATTGTGAGTTGTTTATATAATTTGTTGTTAGAATCCTAATGAGTCTGTGAAGTGCATGATTTTTCTGTATTCTGCAAGAAATTCTCTTCCTTTTCTGGTTATTTCAATATATGTCCTGTTCTTTTCTTTGGTGTATTTTATCAAGTCTTTATTTTTTAGTGTCTCGGTGTATTCTTTGAGTTTATTGTGGGATAGATTGGCTTTGTATAATAGGTGAGTTGGTTTGATTCTTCCGTTTTGGATATTTATGGCTGATAGAATATCTCTGATTATCTCTATCTTTGTCCTTTTTGTTTTCATTTTGACACCAATATAATATAGTAACTGAGGATTATGTATCCTGTGAATAGTATCAATTCTCCTCCGACATAGTATAGCGGATCTTTGAATATGAAAAATATCTGGCTTATGAACTGAAGGAGGAATGATATGGCTATAAGCTTACTTGTTCTTGTTTTTTTCTTTTTTGCGTTCTGGTGGAAATGAGTGAAGATGTAGAACAGGAAAATCGCAGAAACTATATGGAACATTGGCTGATAGTTGTAGCTGAAGATTATTGCTATTGCTGAGAGTATGGCTATTATAGACATTGTTCTTTTACAGGTGATGTTTAAAGCGAGGATGAGTAGTAGTATTAATCCCATTATATACAGTAATCTGTATGAGATATGTCCGAGCTGGTATATGGATATCAGTTTAGTATATGTCTCTACTGTGACTATGTTGTCTAATTGTATGGTCTCTGCGAAGACTTTGAGGTTTGTCACTGCTTTTATGAGGTAGGAAAATGATATTGCTATGAATGCATATGTTAAAAGCTTATAGTTTCTTGCTTCAGTGAACCTGTAGATCTTGTAGCTGAACAGGGCAATGCTTATGCAGACGATTGTTGTGACGATTTCAAATGCTGAGTCTACGCCATAAAACCATTGCGGGCTTGGAGAGAATCCGAACATAATTGTTAGTTTGGGATTTTTATTATTTAAATATTGTGGATTTGGGGTTTATAACCTTTGTATGGTTGTTTTGGTTTTTTGAGAGTATTGTATGATTCTTTTAGATAGTTTTTTGTTTTTAGTTTTGTTTGGTCTAAGATGTTTTTTGGTGTATCTTTGTGCATTTTGAGGATTTCTATGTTTCTTAGTTTTTCATTGAGTTTTAGTTTATAAGTAACATAAAGGGTTCCGTTTGTGAAGGGTGTGATTGTACAGCCAATTAGCGTGGCTTGATATGCATTTAGTCTGTGGTATAGGTCTTCGAAGGGTTTATATATATTTTGGAATCTGATGCGTGTTTCGAG
>DAOVWP010000016.1 GCA_030636615.1 Candidatus Nanohaloarchaea archaeon | reverse complement strand
TTTTGTCATACCCATTCCTTCGAGTTCTGCTTCAGTCTTTGTCTGCTGACCTTCAATTGTGCTTTGGATAAATGTCCATGCCAGACCACCTGCTGCTACTGTCATCATTAGTAGTAGTACTATTGCGATAATTGGTGTAATACCCTTTCTTTTATTCATTTTTTTCACCTTAAATTGAAATTTGTTTTTCTGATTATTAGTCTTATTACTTTAGATTTGCTATTCTTAGTAATATTATTGCTGTCAATGATTGTGTTCCTACAATAAGTATCAATAGTATTGTGTTAAGTACATTCAGTGTCTGAGTCTTATCAACAAGACCGCCACCAAGTACGAGATATACTGCAACTACCATAATTGCCAGTTCAACTATAAGGAAATATTCCATAGTCTCTTTAAATTTCATGTCTGCCATTATTTTTCACCATTTTGGATGATTATGATTTATTTTTATTGTTAAACTGTATTTATAATTAAGTCTATTGAGGTGCCTGTCCTCCTGGCGGCGCCTGGTTGCTGAACATTGAAGCTGATGCGTTCGGATCAGAATTCATCCTTTTTAATCTCTTGTCTATCAGTGATAGGCTGTTGACCATATCCTGATTGGCTTTTACGACTTTGTTGTTTGTTTCACCAATTGAGTCTATCATAGGTTTCATCATGTTCTTGATAGCTGTTACAGCTTCGGAACTTTCTGTCTCTTCCTGTCCTGCACTTTCTACAATTTCTATAAAATTTGTCAGTTTTGATTGGAGAGAATCCATCTTTCCGATAAGTGTTGATACATCTTCGCGAAGACCAACATTTGCTTTTATCATTTCATCTACAATTCTTTGATTAAGAGAAACCATGTCGATTATCTTATCCATTATCCTTTCCATACTGCCTGCGGATTTACTTGTCTCCATCTGTTCAAGTCTTTTCTCTAGTTTTCTTAGTGGAGTTACTGGAATAACTTCATAATCTCCTTCTTCATCTTTTAAGCTTACTTCCCGTGCCATGAATATCATCTCTTTTATTTATTTTGCGCAGTATAGATATTTTACTCTATATTATGATACTGTGTCATATTCAGTATATATAGTTTTTGCGTTTGAATGTCTAATGTTGTATATATTTTGCAAGATTTTTCAGGAAACAATATAAATTATATTGTCAAATATTAATATGGTAGATAATAAAATTCGTTCATTTCTCACATTTGATGATGTCCTTCTTGTGCCGAATTATTCTGAGATCATTCCAAGAGATACAGATACTTCTGTGCGCATATCCAAAAAAATCAAGTTGAATATACCTCTTTTAAGTTCTCCTATGGATACTGTTACGGGGGCAAAATTTGCAATTGCTCTCGCTTCAGAAGGTGGAATTGGAGTAATCCATAGGAATATGACAATAAAAGAGCAGGTTGCTGAAGTCTGTTCCGTAAAGAACTTTGAAAGCGGGGTTATACGCAATCCTGTTTGCGTCTCTGCTGAACAGAGCGTTTCTGATGTGCTTGATTATGTTTCTAAGTATGGGTTCTCGAGTTTTCCTGTTCTTGATAAAGATCGGAAACTGGTTGGTATAATAACAAACAGAGATATGAGATTTGTTAATGATGTCTCTGTGAAAGTGGGTGAGTTGATGAGTACTGATGTTGTGACAGTTGATCGGAAAGTCTCAGTTGATGAAGCAAAAGATATACTTCATACTCACAGGATTGAAAAATTGCCTATTGTTGATTCGTTTGGAAAGCTTGAGGGAATGATTACTGTGAGAGATCTTCTCAAAAGCAAGAGCAATCCGTTTTCCTGTAAAGATCTGGAAGGCAAGTTGTGTGTCGGCGCTGCTGTTGGTTCTATGGATCAGGATAGAGTGGATGCACTCTGCAAGGCAGGTGTTGATATAATTGTTGTTGATACTGCTCATGGGCACAGTAGAAATGTTCTTGAGTCTGTAAAGTTCATCAAAAAAAATTATGATGTTGATGTGATTGGTGGAAATGTTGTGACTGCTTCAGGCGCGCAGGATCTTGTAAGCGCTGGCGCAGATTGTGTTAAGGTTGGTGTAGGACCAGGGTCTATATGCACTACCCGTGTGGTTAGTGGTGTGGGCGTTCCGCAAATTTCTGCTGTTATGGATTGCTGTGATGCTGTCAGTGGTTCAGGTGTATCTGTCATATCTGATGGAGGTGTTAAGTTTAGCGGAGATATAGGGAAAGCTATCGTTGCCGGAGCTGATGCTGTTATGCTTGGCAGTATGTTTGCAGGATGCAATGAGACTCCCGGAAGGGTTGTTTATATGAATGGCAGGAAGTACAAGACTTATCGTGGTATGGGTTCTGTCGGTGCAATGATTGATGGTTCAAAAAGCAGGTATTTTCAGGATAGTGTTGCAAATGATAAACTGGTTCCTGAAGGAGTTGAGGGGATTGTCCCATATAAGGGTTCTCTTGAAGAGGTTGTGTTTCAGATCATTGGTGGATTTAAGTCTGCTATGGGGTATTGCGGCGCTAAAACCATTCCTGAGATGAAGAAGAAAGGGAAATTCATAAAAGTGTCTTCTGCAGGTCTTAAGGAAAGCCATCCTCATGATATAAAAATAACTGATGAGGCACCGAATTACAGGCTTCGTTCGTAGATTTTTTGATATTATTGTTTCTTTTGGTGTTTACCGAAACAAATAGTTGGTTTTATATAGCTGGTCTGTTTATATCTGTTTATGTTTGATCATGAAGATAAGATTATTCTTGATCGGGAGACATTTAAAGCTCTTGCTGCTGATACCAGAGTTAATATATTGAAAGAGTTGATGGAGCGCAGAAAGACGCTTTCTGAGTTGTCAAGATGTCTTTGTATGTCTGTTTCTGCTGTTAAGGAACATCTTGAAGTGCTTTGTTCCTCAGGTCTTATCATTCAAAGGGATGAAGGGCATAAATGGAAATATTATGAGCTTACTGAGAAAGGTAAATGTGTTCTGCAGCCGCAGAGGAAAAGTATATGGGTTGCTCTTGGGCTTTCTTCTGTTGCTCTGGTGGGTTCTGTGTTAAGTCTTGGGTCAAAGTTGAATTTTGGGAAGGTATTATCCGGAGAAGATGGTGGTCCTGTTATGATGGCGTCGGATTCTGCTGTCCGTTCAAAAGATGCTATAGGTGGTGGTGCAGAAGAGGTTTTTATGAATGTTGCTGCTGAAGCATCTTCAGATGTTGTTAGTGTTGAAGAAGGAGTTGGATATCTTGATTATTTTGTTGATGGAAAACTGCCTTTAGCTGAGATGATAACTGTTATTGTTATTGCTGCTGCTATTGTTGTTCTTTTGAGATATATAAAGAGGTAGCTTTATCTTTTTGAAGATTTGTTTGTATCTATTCAAGAAAAGATTTGCAAACATTGTTGAAATATCTTTTTTCTTTTTCTTGATTTTTAGCTCTGTTGAATTGATTTATTAAAAGTTGTTCATCAAAAGCAACTAATTTAATTTCCTTTGAGTACTGATTTTTGTTATTTTTAAGAAATTGTTTGTATTCTTCTTCAGTGTAATTGTGGATTTCGTACTCTTCTGAATCAAATTTTTTTATTAATACTGTATGTAGTTCGTCAATACAATACATCTTGTATGGATTTTTGACGTTATCAGTTTTCGTAATTTCAAGAATACCCAATTATATCACCTATAAGTAATAATAAATATATTAAATTATATAAATTAATTGTTATATCTCTTGTGTGTCTATCGGCCATGTATTGTGGAATAATTTATAAATGATGTGTTTTATATCTTGGATTATGAGTGAAAAAGAGTTCAGGATCATGTCTGAGTTTTCTCCAAAAGGTGATCAGATTAAAGCTATTGATGATCTGTCTGAAGGTATTGCTGAGGGTAAGCATTTCCAGACACTTCTTGGTGTTACCGGTTCAGGTAAGACTTTTACTGTAGCCAATGTGATATCAAAAGTGCAGAAACCTACACTTATTCTTACCCATAACAAGACCCTTGCGGCACAGTTATATAATGAGTTCAAGACATTTTTCCCTGATAATGCTGTTGAATATTTTGTGTCATATTATGATTATTATCAGCCTGAAGCGTATGTTCCTCATAAAGATCTTTATATTTCCAAGGATGCTTCCATAAATGAGAAAATTGATATTATGAGGCTTCATGCCACTACTTCCCTTCTTACCAGGAAAGATGTTATTGTTGTCTCTTCTGTTTCTTGTATATATGGACTGGGTTCTCCTGATTCGTACAGGGAATTTATATATTATCTGAAGGTTGGGGATAAGTTCAAAAGGAAAGATATGATCTCCCGGCTTGTGCATATGCAGTACAGCAGGAATGATATGGCTCTTTCAAGAGGAACTTTCAGGGTTAAGGGGGATGTGTTTGATATCTATCTGCCTTATGATGATTTCATAATACGGGTTGATGCTTTTGCTGAGCGGATACAGAGGATTTTTCGGATTGATCCTGTTAGCGGTGATGTTGTTGATGAGCTTGATGATTTTGTGATTTATCCATCAAAACATTTTATTACTTCTGATGATAAGTTTGAGGATGCAATATGCTCTATTGAGAAAGAACTTGATGAACAGATTGGTGCGCTTGAGTCTGATGGAAAGATTGTTGAGGCGCAAAGGCTTAAACAGAGGACTTTGTATGATCTTGAGATAATGAAAGAGAGCGGATACTGTTCAGGCATAGAGAACTATTCCAGGCATTTTGACAAGCGCAAGGCTGGAGAGCCTCCATATACTCTTATTGATTTTTTCCCTGATAACTTTCTTATTGTAATTGATGAATCGCATGTTACAGTTCCACAACTTAATGGGATGTATCATGGTGATAAGGTCCGGAAGGAAAATCTTATTGATTATGGTTTCAGGCTTCCTTCTGCTCTTGACAACAGGCCGCTTAAGTTTTCTGAATTTGAGAAGAGGATCAAAGATGTTGTGTTTATGTCTGCGACTCCGGCAGATTATGAATTTAAAGTCAGCAACAATGTTGTGGAGCAGATTGTGAGACCTACAGGTCTTGTTGATCCTGTTGTTGAGATTCGGCCAATAAAAGGTCAGGTGGCTGATCTTTTGAAAGAGATTAAGTTGCAGATCAAGAATAGGTTCAGGATCCTTGTAACTACTCTTACAAAGAAGATGTCGGAAGAGCTTACTGATTATTTATCTGAGAAAGGTATTGCTGTGCAGTATCTGCATTCCGGCGTGGATACTCTTGAGCGGGTGGAGATCATAAGGAAACTGAGACTGAAAGAGTATGATGTCTTGGTTGGGGTAAATCTTCTGCGTGAAGGTCTTGATATTCCTGAAGTGTCGCTTGTTGCTATAATGGATGCTGATAAAGAAGGTTTTCTCAGGGATAAGAGATCACTTATACAGACAATTGGAAGGGCATCAAGGAATTCAGAAGGAAGAGTTATCCTGTATGCTGATGTCATTACAAAGTCTATCAAGGGAGCGCTTAGTGAGACTGATCGGAGAAGAGATATGCAGATTGCGTATAATAAGAAGCATAATATTGTGCCAAAGACTATTGTCAAGGTTATTGCTGAGCGAATTGTAGAAGAGGAAAAGGCTGAAGATATGTCTAAGATTCCTATGAAAGATGTATCTCCCCTAATTGAGATGCTTGAATATGATATGAATCTCGCATCCGAACAGCTTGAGTTTGAGAGGGCAATTGAGTTGAGAGATAAGATAAGATTGCTTAAAGACCGGATTGGAAAGACTTCGAAATGATCAGAAATACATTGTCATGAGTATTAGTATGAAGTTGGTTATCCAGTGGGCAAGTATTGCATATTTTATATTCTTTTCTAGATTTTTGTCTTTACCATGCGCAATTATACCCATAACATATCCGAAAACAAAAAGTCCTGTGAAATATAGCAGGAATAGTACGGGGAAATCAAAAATGAAAATTTCTGAGTGATATTTGAAGTGGTACCAGATTATTTTTATATTCATGAAATGGATCAGAGTGAAAATTGTGCTCTGGATTATCTGTGATTGATGATATGAGAAAACTTTTTCGGATATCTTGAATATGAAAAAACGGAATATCAGTTCTTCTGATGTGGCTATCATGAAGGTAAAAAGTAAGATCAGGAGAATGTTGCCGTTGAAAAAAGTTTCTACCGGTTCGTTCAGTAGGTAGAAGAACAGTCCTGCGATTATTCCAATATATGCAACCTTTAGTATCTTTTTTGTTTTTGGCAGGCTTATCTTTATTTTCAGTCTGAAAAACTGAATAAAATATATTGCTGAGATAAGGATAAAGCTCTGATTGACAAAGTACATCACTGTTTTTTCAACTTCAAACAAGCTTGTGGTAATGTATGATAATATGTTGACAATAAGGAAAGAGAATATGAGGAAGTTGATAGCAAGGACAAAATCATCATGGTTCTCATCTGTTCCTTTACATTCATTATAAAATGCTAATGCGAATATGAAACTACCGGTTATTACGCTTGTAAGGATTTCCAGTTTGCCTAATGATACCAGTATCATTGAAATCAATATTATGAGTCCTGCCCAGATGATGATGAGTCTGTTGTCCTGAAGGTCGTCTTTCATGTGTTCTATGATGTATCTTGATGATTTGTATGCGAAAAGTATGAATCCTAATGTGTAGAATATTATGCTGAGCAGCATCATTATGGCAATTATTGTTGCTATCAGATAATCTCCTGAGGAATAGAGATATTTTATTATCTCAGTTGAGTAATTTGCAGATGAAAGCAAGTAGTTCCCTATGTAGTTGGCAAAGAAAGATATGCTTGCGACATAGATTATCACTCCAAGGAATTTATTTATCCTCTGTCCGAAGACGAAAAGAAGTGTAGCAGAAAGGATTATTGCGCAAAATGCGAGCGCTGTCGGCTCCATTATAATGACCTCAGACATTTTTGCGGTAAGGAAATCTACACCGATCAGACCTTCTGCGTTGGTATATATGTCTTCTGTAGGTATTATCGCCTGCTGGCTGATCATGGGAGCTGCGAAGTAGACAAGTATTGATATGAATGCAATCACTATCGGTATGGAAGATGATTTTTTTGAGATGATCTGTTTAAGATTTTTTTCGTAAAGCATAAGGAACGAGCAGATTATAAGAAAGAGCATCATTGAAACAATACCTATTGCAACCATCATATATATGAGCGGGAAAGAGAAGATCTGTATGCCTGAGATTGTCTCTGTTGTCAGGTGATGGTAAAAAGACTGGTGCAGGAGTTCACGACCAAGCGAGTCAAAGTAGAATGCTTCTTTGCTTAAATTTAACAAATATGGGAAAAAGAATGTTGCAAGGTCGCTTAAAATGTGGAATATGAGTATTATGCCGACACCGAGATAGAATTTGTCTCTTTTTGTGAAGA
This sequence comes from Candidatus Nanohaloarchaea archaeon, assembly GCA_030636615.1. Taxonomy (GTDB): domain Archaea; phylum EX4484-52; class EX4484-52; order EX4484-52; family GLR71; genus DAOVWP01. Next base: position 2,333 of record DAOVWP010000016.1, on the reverse strand, counting down.
GATCAGTTATGTTTTTTATGAGCATTTCGTCAAACTGACCAATTTTGTTCAGTGTTTTGGATTTTGTGTTTTCTATGTCTTTTACTGCAAACAGGACACCGATGATGAAGATTGACTTGTCGATAGATACGATGAACCATTGGTTTATCAGGTTTACTACGAATAAGAAAAATGAAAGCATGAGCAGGAAAGAAAATATAAATCTTAGCGGTATGAATATCCTGGATGAAGAAAATCTATTCCATGAATTGTCTTTTTTTGAGAAGAAACTGAAAATACATCCTGTTATGGAATCTTTGTTTGGTTTATGTTTTATGGCTATGTAGATTGCCAGAGCAATAAGTATGGCAGAACCTGCCTGAAGCGAAAAGATGCTGATTTTTGTTGCTGTATATGAGCTTTGCAGATTGTATAAAATCCAGTTGAAAAAGCTGGTTACTGTCTCAATGCCGAATCCGTGAAATATTTCGGTTACATATGGTGCTTGATATTCTATTTTTGCTGCAGCTGTAGTGTATGTGTCAAGGGAAAGTATATAGAATCCTGTTATCATGATGATATCGAGAAGTCTATTGTAGTTGCCGAAGAGAAGTCTGGATGGTTTTATGCCAAACCATAGCCATAGAAGAATGATTGAAGTGAGTATCTTGTCAAAAATATCGAGGGATTCGGGAAGTAATGAGAATACATCGCCTATTGCAATGAGAATTATGGATATCTTAAAAGCAAGGAGTATATATCCTTTGAGAGTATCCTTCATGGAGTTGATTTTGTTTTTGTGATATATATAAAATATCATAAGATCTTTGGGAATATTTTTGGGCGGATTTATGTTATTTTTATTGTTTTTATGTACATTTTTAGCGGCCCAACCGGCCCGAACATATGTAATTATTTATAAACCTTCGCGTTGTTATGATTGCCTATAATGGATCAGGAAAAAAAGGAAATCATCATAAAAGGAGCAAGGCAGAATAACCTTAAAAATATAGATATCAATATCCCCAGAAATAAGATTACAGTCATTACCGGTCTGAGCGGTTCAGGCAAATCTTCTCTTGCTTTTGATACAATCTATGCTGAAGGGCAGAGGCGTTATGTTGAATCTCTTTCATCATACGCGCGGCAGTTTCTTGGGCTAATGAGCAAACCAGATGTGGATTCTATAGATGGGTTATCTCCTTCTATATCAATCGATCAGAAGTCATCTTCAAGGAATCCGCGCTCAACTGTCGGGACTGTTACTGAGATCTATGATTATCTGAGACTGCTTTTTGCAAGGATTGGACATCCACATTGTCCGGATTGCGGGATAGAGATATGTAGACAGAGCAGGAAAGAGATTGTTGATAAGATTTACAAATTAGAGAGTGATGTCAGTATTATGATACTCTCTCCTGTGGTGCGCGGGAAGAAAGGGGAATTTTGTAATCTGATGAAAGATCTTTCCAAAAAAGGATTTCTCAGGGTAAGGGTTGATGGGAAGATTGCAGATGTTGAGAAAGAGTTTGATCTTGATAAGAATAAGAAGCATGATATTGAGGTAATTGTTGATCGTGTTGTGGTTGATTGTGATCTGAAGGAGAGGATAACCGAGTCTGTGGATGTTGCGCTTGGCGAATCTGATGGTCTTGTGGTGATTGAGGAAGTGAAGTCAGGGAAGAGAGTTATGTTCAGTCAGAAGTATTGTTGTCCGAAGTGTGATCTGAGTCTGCCAGAGTTTTCGCCAAGGATGTTTTCGTTCAATAGTCCATATGGCGCGTGTCCTGATTGTCATGGGCTTGGTGTAAAGCTTGAGGTTGATCCTGATATTGTGATACCTGACAAGACTTTTTCTATATCCGAAGGCGCTATTGTCCCCTGGGGTAACAAGGCAGGCAGTTTTTATATGCAGAGGCTTAGATCTGTTGCGGAGCATTATGGTTTTTCTATATATACACCTGTTGAAGAGCTTACTTCAGAGCAGATGTCTGTTATTTTGTATGGTTCGAATGGAGATAAGATCAGTTTTAGTTATAAGCATCAGAATACTGAGGGTGGGTGGAATGTCAGCACTGTGTTTGAGGGAGTCATACAAAACCTGAGCAGGTTGTATCGTGAAACTCATTCCGAGCACAGAAGGCATGATATCCAGAAGTTCATGACTACCAGAGAATGTGAGATGTGCAGGGGTAAGCGGTTGAAAAAGGAGATACTTGCTGTAAAGATCAATGGTAAGTCTATTATTGATGTGACTGATATGTCAATATTTAATGCAAGGAACTTTTTTGATAATCTTGATTTGAGTAAAAGAGAGATGATGATATCTGATATGGTCCTTAAAGAAATTGGTT
>DAOVWP010000003.1 GCA_030636615.1 Candidatus Nanohaloarchaea archaeon | reverse complement strand
TAATACTTGAATCCAGCGGATTTATTTTGTATCCCCTCTCATGTTTAGTTATTGGCGACCTGTTAATAGTAGCTCTCACGATATCACCAGACAAATCCTTGATCCTGAACAACTCAAGCGATGACCTGAGCTTTCCGATTTCCGAAGAGATCCTCCTCTTATCACATCCTCCGCCAATCCCCTGCTCCAGCTCAAAATGAAGTGAATCATATAATGCCGACAATACAGAACTAGTAGTATAAAAATGATGACCTTCGCTCTCTTCCCACAAATCAACAGAACGATTACACTTATACCGAAAAAATGAATCCGTTATCCTACGGATCTCTTTCTTATATTTGCAGTAATCATTATCCTCATACGACAACCTGCACAAAAGCTTAAGCACCATAGCTGCCTGATCAATCTGCATATCTTCCTTATACTCTGAGCGATCAGTCCATTCTGGCGCCTTAGTAGCATCAGGATCTGGATAGACCCTTTGCGGAAAAGTCCCGTCATCTCTAAGTGCCTGCAATATATAATCTGCAAATTTCTTTGCAAATTTCACATTACCTTTATCAACCTGATGCAAAGAGACTATTGCTCCGTCGCGAGGCCAGCAATAACCATACACATCATTATTTTTGCCATCCATATGCGAAGAAGTAGCCGCAACAATTGCTCCGTAGGATTTCATATTCTGAGATATATTACTATCAAGCACCCTTGAAATCTCGCGAAGTTTAGAACCCTTTAATGTTACCATTACAAAGTATTGATGTTTCACAGTTTATAATTCTACCTATAATCATCCATATACATTTTCAGAAGTATAATCATAAGCGCAATTATCATCGGACCGAGGATGAAACCGATAAAACCAAACATACTAAGACCACCGAACACTCCAAGAAGAACAAGAACCGGATGCAGACCTGTCTTGTCACCAATCAACTTTGGCTTGATGACATTATCAATACCGCTTACAATAAACATACAGTATATCGCAAGCAACAGACCGCCCCACAGATTCCCGCCTGCAATCATAAATATACAAATCGGAGCCCATATAAGACCTGTGCCGATAAACGGTAAAAACGATGCAATCAGAGTGATAAAACCTAACAATATTGGCGCCGGAACACCAAAAGCGATATAACCGATTCCCGCAAGAGTCCCCTGAAAGATACCAATCACAATCTGACCATAGATAACCCCTTTTGTAACCTTTGAGAACTCTTCCATCAACCTGTGCTCATTTTCTTCTTTGATTGGTGAAAGTTTAAGCAAAAAACTAACAAGAGTATCTCCATCCTTGAAAAGATAGAACATGATAAACAACATAATGAACAATCCCAGAAATATTGAGGTAAGAGAACCAAAGATCTGCGGAGCGGACGAAAGCACAAAATCTTTACCTGCCGATGAAAACTCTGCAAGGAACTCATCAAAAAGAATTTCCTGACCGACAATATTTGAAATCGTCAAAGTGAACTCATCAAGCATCGTAGTATTCAATGTCTGGGAAGGATCCATATTATTCATAACTGACATTGTCTGGACTACAAGCTGGCTTACAACATAACTAATAGGTATAATTACCATCAGAAGTATCAGAACAATCATAACGCCTGACGCAACACTTTGATTGGTAAACTTATGATTTATTTTCTTATACATTGGAAAAAATATAAATGATAAAATCATAGCGCTTATAATATACTGAAAATATGGCTTTATTAATAATAATGAAAAGAATGCAACAACAAGAATAGATAATATAAGAAATATCTCTCTTACAGATATACCTGACTTTGACAAAACGCTTTTTGGATCATTCGTAGATCTGCCAACTTTTTTTGAAGATATTGAACTCTTTTTCCGTTTGGCAAAAACATTTCCGGTCCTTTTTACAATAGACATGACAATTAATTTGTACGCCGACCTATATAAGAATCTCTATAAATAATCAAAACCGTTCAACACCATTTAAATAATATCATCATCAATTAATGATAACACAAATGCATCACAGAATTAAGGTGAAGTAAGATGGCAGAAGATATAGCAACAATATTTAAGACTTTTGAAGCAGACAACAACAAGACACCTGAACCAATAAAATATCTTATAGAAAAGATTCTCCCAAAAACAAATATAGAAATTGTAGACGAGACATATCACAAAACAAAAGACAATCTTGCATATTATGAGGCAACAAAAAAAATTAATGGACAGGATTTAACCATTATAATCTCAAAAGAAGAAGAAAATAGTTCCAAATATTCGCTCGACATAAACACAAACAAAAATTCATTGGATGAAGCAGAAAACATATTTAGACAGCTGGAAAGATATGAAAATAAAACAACAGACGCAAAAAAAGAGGAGAAATTCACATCAATCGGTTTTGAAGATATAGAAAGTCTCGCAAGATTCCAAAGAGATTTTAAAAAATCCATCAAAAGATATGAACACAAAGTGACTGGAAACAGCTTTGAAACTCCTTTAACAGATCCCCTACACAAAAATCATCCAGTTATAGATGGAAAAATAGTAATCAAGGATAAAGGAAAAGGATCAAAAGACACAGTATACATAAACTTTAAACAACATATAATCAACGACATGATTGTCGGCAACCCAACATATATAATAGAATTGCATTATATAAAAGACAGTAAAGTTCTGGAAAAATTTAGGAAAGCTGCAATTAAAACAATTTATAATCTTCAAAATATACAAGACACAAAAAGCACACCACAATCAGACCCTTACCAAATACCTCAAAAAGATTGGTCAGATCTTGCAGGCCTTGAAAAGGTAAAAGAAGAACTCGACTCAAAATTCATAAGACCTTTAAGCAATCCGGATTTATACAAAAAGTTCAATATAAAAAATACACAGACTTTGCTTCTTCACGGTCCGCCGGGAACAGGAAAAACCTCAATTGCTCATGCAATTGCAAAAGATCTTGGAGCAAAAATATATCCACTTAAAGTCAGCTCAATACAGAGTAAATGGATTGGTGAACCTGAAAAAAGACTTGCAGACATATACAAGAAAGCAAAAGAGACCAAAGAAAAAGTTGTGCTTTTTTTTGACGAAATTGACGGCCTTGTCGGCTCAAGAGAAAACTACAACATATCTACCCATGATAGCAGGTTCATTGCCCAGTTCAACGCAGAACTTACAGAACTAAACAATTCAGACAACAATAACATAATAATTATCGGAGCTACAAATATGGATCTCAACAACCCTGCCATAATCGATAAAGCAGCAGTAAACAGGTTCAAGACAAGAATACCTATAGATTCCCCTAACGAAAAACAGCGTACAGCCATTTTCAAACACTATCTTAAAGACGACATGACAGACTCAACAAATATTAATTATAAAGACCTAATATCAAAAACAAAAAATCTGTCTGGCAGAGATATTGAAAATATCTGTAATGATGCAGGGATTAATGCAATCCAGAGATTCGCAAAAGAAAACAATATTGATGAAAGATACATAAAACCGGACCAGTTCAATAAAATAAAGATAAAAGACTGCGATATAAAAATAGAAAAAGACAATAAAAAAAAGAAAGAAAAAGATCTTACTTATCTAGGATAACTATAAAACACTATAACATTTATACATTTTCAAACATTATTTATATCTAGCTAAGACTATATACTAAGACAACAGCTATAATTTATCTGAATAATAAACAAGGTAATCGCCCATGACAAAAAGAAAAAAGAGAAAATGGTTCCTCTCAATTTTAGTAATTATATCAATAATATACATACTTGTAAAAATAGCATCTTTCACAACAGAGATAATAAACCCAATACCACAAAAAGACAACTTTGCCCTTATCCCAATCACAGGTCTGATAACATATAACGGAGCAGAATCCTTATTCACAGACACCCCGTCAATCAAAGAGACCATAAACTACATTGAAACAGCAAACAAATCCAAAGACATAAAAGGTATAATACTGCTGATCGACTCACCAGGTGGGACAGTCCTTGCATCAAAAGATCTTGCAAAAGCGATAGAACAGATTGAGAAACCAAATGTAGTTCTGATCAGACAGATGGGTGCAAGCGGAGCATACTGGGCCGCAAGCGCAAGTGATTACATCATCGCAGACGAAGTTTCAATGATCGGATCAATAGGTGTAATCGGCTCATACCTGAACTTCAACAACCTCCTTGAAGACTACAATGTAAGCTATGAACGGCTCATAGCAGGCCAATACAAAGATATGGGTAGTCCGTTCAAGGAACTCACTGACGAAGAACGCGCAAAATTTCAGGGAACAATAGACGACATCTATGACATATTCATCAGAGATATTGCAGAAAAGAGAGGCCTTAGCATAGAAGACACAAGAGGCCTTGCCACAGGAGAGATCTATCTGGGAAAAGAAGCTATGGAAAAAGGCCTGATAGATAAGATCGGCGACAAGACAACAGCTATAGAATACCTGAAAGAACAGACAAACACAACAGATTACCTGATTGTAGAATACAGGGAAGACAAAACAATGCTTGAAAGACTTCTCAGCGCAGAAAGATTCTACTGGATCGGAGTAGGTATGGGAGAAAGCCTGAAAAATATAAAAACTGAAAACACAGTAAGAGATATTGGGCTATATTAAACAAAAAGTAGCAGATCGGAGCGGATAAAAATGCTGGACATTAAACTGATAAGAGAAAACGCGGAGATTGTCAGAAAAGATTTCAAAAAAAGAGGAAGAGACCAAAAAGAGATAGACGAAGTCATCAGATATGACAATGAATGGCGTACCTGCCTGCAAAAAGCAAGTGAGATGAAAGCAGAGCGAAACAAAGTCACAAGAGATATTGCAGGACTAAAAAAAGAAAACAAAGACAAAGACGCATCAAAAAAAATCAGCCAGATGAAAAAACTCTCCGCAGGAATAACAGAGATGGACAGCAAAGCAGACAAGTGCATCATTAAAAGAGACCAGCTACTTCTGAGAATCCCAAACATCCTTCACGAATCAGTCCCAACCGGAAAAGATGACAGTGAAAATGTTTGCATAAAGACTTGGGGCAAAAAGAAAACCTACAACTACCCAATCAAAAGCCATGTTGATCTGATAAAAGAAAATGACTGGGCAGATATAGAACGTGCGGCAAAGACTTCCGGCTCAAGATTCTATTTCCTTAAAGGAGACCTTGCAAGATTAAATTTCGCAATCCAGAAACATGCAATAGACTTCATCTGCAATAGAGGATTCACACTTATGGAAACACCTATGATGATAAGAAGAGATATCGTAGAAGGAGTGACAGACTTGGCGGATTTTGAAGAGACGATCTACAAGATAGAAGACGAAGACCTCTATATGATTGCCACATCAGAACATCCTCTTGGAGGATATCATATGAACGAGATTCTTAACAAAAAAGATCTGCCGCTTAAATATGCAGGCATCAGCTCATGTTTTAGAAAAGAGGCAGGATCGCACGGAAAAGACACAAAAGGTATTTTCCGGGTCCATCAGTTCACAAAGATTGAACAGTTCATCTTCTCCACACCAGAGGACTCATGGAAACATCACGATGAAATCACAAAAAATGCAGAAGATTTCTTCCAGAGTCTTGGCATCCCATACCGTGTAGTCAACATATGCACAGGTGATATTGGTATTGTCGCCGCAAAAAAATATGATATAGAGATATGGATGCCTGTCCAGAAAACATACAGGGAAGTCGTATCATCATCAAACTGTACAGACTATCAGGGTAGAAGACTAAAGATAAGATATGTAGAAAAATCAGGCGAGCAGACAAAACACATACACACTCTTAACTCAACCCTTGTAGCCACTTCAAGAGTGCTTGTAGCCATCCTTGAAAACAACCAGAAAGCAGACGGATCTGTTGAAATCCCAAAAGTCCTCCAGCCATATATGAACAATCAGAAAGTCCTGAAACCAGGAAAGAAATAAAGCAATAGCATAACGCAATTACTACCTGTTGACCCCTTTTACTGCTACATCTGCATTTGAATCAATATAATACTTATACCTGAATTCTATCTCAACATCAATCTCCCTGATAGGTCCATTTCCAATATCTAAATTATCACAATTGACTGTAAACACCTGCGATTCCCCTCGTCTAAGATAGATTTCACTATCAAAATCACAGACTGCATCATTTCCATCCAGACTGACTTTTACATAACCTATTTGATTAAGCAGATCTTCAATCCCCTCTGAACCTAAATCTTCACACACACTGGAATCATTCAGAAAAACACCTCCGCCAGCATTATCTATACTGACACGAAGAAGCGTGAATCCTGGTTCACTGGAATGGACAATTATTGGCTGCATTGATTCAATTTTCAGATCAACCGGTCCTTTTGAAACAGTGACATCAATCTTTTCCTGCTGTGTCCTTGAATACCACTCATCAGATGACACCATCTTAATTTTCGAGCGGGCGATTGTCTTATATGAATAGCAGACCCGTGTCCACATAGTATTGACTCTCCGATCCTCAGACTTGACATCTTTCGGTGCCTTAAACATCCAGTCATAATAAACAATTTCTCCCTGCGCGATAAGATTATTCCCCTCAATCACTGGCGCCTCGACATCCCCAACAAGAACCCAATCAGAAAGAGTCTCACCATCAAGTGGGTCCCACTCACCCCTTAACCCATAGACATTCAAATATACATCTTCAGCCGCAAACTGCCCCTGGTTCTGAAACTCAAGCGCAAGATAAGTCGGCTGACCTGCTTCAATATAGCTTGGATCAAACTCGAATTTATTTATCACAACACCATGACCATAATTAAAGACATCAGAACATCCGGAAATGAAAAAAGCTCCGGCAACAATAACAAACAACATCAACGCTCTCATCTGTTAATCACCTTCTTTTTGACGATGACACTTACCTCTTCCGGCTCACTCACATATACATAATCCGCTTCAATTGAAAACTGGTACACATCAACAAAATCAACATCTGGTTTAACAAAAGAACAATACAGCACCACATCCCCCTGATCCCCATAAAACTCAATCTCGTCAATATTTGCTTTATACACTTCCTTCCCATCCTCCACAAGAACAGGATCAAATGGTTTAAAATCACAATCAGTACCAACAGAAATACCATTAGGCACCTTAAGTAAAATATCACTCCCCTTCATCCGAACCATCCCTTCTCCAACATTCTTGAAAAATAGAGTAATATCAAAAGATTCAGCAGCAGCATTAGGCATATCAACCTCTATCGGCTCGCCTTCAGGAACCTTGAAATCTATAACAACCGGTCCGGGCGCAGCAATATTATTTTCATGCACTTTTATCTCAGTATCCATAAACCTCTGCTGACTGGCTTCAACTGAATTCTGGAATGTGATTTCCCTATAAGTTTTTGCATGTGCCATATACTCAAGATGAAATTTAAAAACACCTTCACTCATGATCTGTGTAAAATCCTCTTCCTCTGGCGCTTGTATAGTCCATTTGAACCCGACATTATTCTGGGGTGGGATAACTGCAAGATCATAATATACTTCACTGCCAGAATAAGTCTCATATAATTCATACTTCCACGGATATACCTCAACATTATCGACCACATCATAAAGAAGCTTATTATAACTATAAAGTATTGAAGTCCCGTTTTGGATAAAAACATTATCATGATCATCCTTTTCAAAACCTAAAGACTTGCCGACAAAAAGCTTAACTTCATTATTTCCCACATTTTCAATATTCATATAAACCCGAAATGTCCTGCCGGCGCCGACCTCTTCTACTGTGGCATATAGACCATCCTTATCAGAGATTTTTAGGAGTTCCCCGGAAACAATCTCAGTCTCATCATCATTTTTAGTGTTGCCGGTATAATAATCACACCCGCACAAGCTAATACACATAACAATAAGCATAATCAAGACAACAATTCTCCCGCATTTCGACTTACTGATCATACAACTTATCACCATTCAATCAATTTCAAGGAACCGGTTGACATAAACCACTCGCAGCATCACAATTCCCTGTTATACACTGCGCATCAACCTTACACTCTTCCAGATTCGCACGATTACAATTAGTATTATCTATCACACTTTTCATACCAATTACTACACTATCATATTTTGTAACGAAAGTATCATAATAACTAAATGAAATCTCATAGATATTATCAGTCTCTATCACATTATCTTTAGGGGTATCTGAAATACTGAAATACACTGCCCCAATATCATCAAAATCATCACCTAACTCAGTATTGACCTTTGAGACAAACCCATCAGCATCAAAATAATCAATATCAAAATCATCATCTTTACAGGAATCATTATCAAACTTAACATAAAGCGTACCGCATGGAAGATAACCTGAACTAGGGATATATCCATAAGCATCCTTGTCTATTGACCAGCTCTGCGCGCACATGACAGCATGATCAATCAGATATCCGCGAAGAGCTGCCTTGCTAGCCATCAGATTATCATACTCTGGAGTCTTCCATGGAGATGAAAAAGAGTCTATCACATTCACCAAATCATGATTAGAACAACTCGGGCAAAAAATATCTGCCTTATCCTTTGGATCACAAAATGCACAGAACAACTGGTCTGCAATCTCATCCTTTGCTTCATCAGTACCGCATTTGACAATATTCTGTTTTATGATACCAATCTTATCATCAACTTCTATTCTGTCAGTATAATCAACCTCATAATAATACCTCAGCTTCGCATCCATATGAACTTCCATCGGAAGAGAGAACCCTGCATCTTCTGCAACTGTTGCATTATATCGGAAAGAACAGAAAAACACTTTCCTCTCACTGATACTACTGCCATCAATAACTTTTAGAGATATATACTTTTCATCATCGTATACACTAGGAACATATTTTACATACCCTGAAGAATGATCCATAAAATCATAATCTGGATCCAAATTATCAACAACCCTCAACTCACAGGTTCCATCCTCAACAATTTCCAGGAACTCAGGAAGTCTCCACATCACCTTATCAACAAGAGCTACCCCATCTCGATAATTCATAAGTCCGAATTTAAAAAACACAATATCCTCCATATCAGTATCAGCAACGTACTTCCCTTCCTTCATTTTCGTCCCGATAATTATTTGGTCCATAAGAGAAGAGATAACTATATCTACCGGTCCGGAAGCCGCTTTTGATACTTTCAGATCAACATCTTCATCCTTTGCCTGCCGAATCTTTTCCTCAACCATATCCCTATCCCTGAACAGAGGATCCCAGTCAGTTGTAGTCTCATAGATATACCTAACATTAATGCCCAGAGGAAATGACGAACCGGAACACACAGGAGATCTGATCATAAACACCTCACTTCCAAACACATCACTATTTTCATAATATTTAGGCATCCTTGAAACATTCTTAAGCGCTCTTGTTGGTGTATACATATCATAATACGCATTATATCCATCATCATCTACAATACCTTTTGGAAGAATATAACCTCCATTCTCAACAAGTTCTTCACCAAGAGACAATATCAGGTAAAGTTCTTTTGGTGTCTGCAGCCCAAGATTCTGATACGCAACAACATATTTGGTTATCATAGACACTGACATTATACCTTCCTGCCCGGTTTTCTCATCATAGATCTCTACAGCGCTATAACTCTCACCATCAGTCTTGGTGCTCTTAAGATCTCCCTGCCCGCCATATTTAGCAGGATCAGTCCAGTAAAGCCACATATCACTTGCTTTAGTGCCTGCACTATCAACAATATCAGAAACAAACCGTCCGGCTGAGGTAAATGGAACAACAACTACAGCATCTACAAGATCAGTCTTATAGATTTCCATCCGCTCACTTCCGGAGACGAAAAGAAGATACAAAACAACTAAGACTGCAAGAATCTTCCACCAGTTCCGACCTACCCACCTCAAAAAGATATACAAGATAAAGCTGGAATGCGTCGGTTTCGTCTTATTGTGTGTACTCATTGCGCTCTTGACTTTTGACAGATTATAATCCCATTTATTACCGCATTCCTTACAGGTCAACTGAATTATCCCATTATCAACATTATACACGCTACTGATTCTCCCGCATTTAGGGCATGATTTTGTAGTTATAAAATCCTTGATAGATCCTGGAAGATGCCCTTTGTTTATAAATTTTTCCCCTGCAAGCATCTCTTGTCTTGTCCATCCAGGAATCGGCTTTCTCAGATCGTTTGCCATCTCTTCTTTCTCAGATTCAGACCCTTTATCTGGTTCAGGAGATTTCGGAGATTCACCTTCAACACCACTGTTTCCACTTCCGGGAATCTCAGGAGAATTAGCAGCAAAACTAGCATTCCCAAAATCCTTAAGCCACAGTTTCCTATCTTCATCTTCTCCCATTACCAAGACACCTCAGAGTTGACCAATAACTAATACATCAACCTTATGGCCCTAAGATTCCATTTACTATAACTCGAGAAAGCAAGATCATTCTGTCCATCAACAAAAGCATCCCAGTTTATATCAACACTGTTATCACCTTTGTGCGTATCAATACCGACATCTTTACCATTCAGCTTTACAATAAGAGAAGAAGACCCTGTAGAGTCTACATTAAAACTCAGTTTGACTGTCGAATTTTCAATCTTGTCCATAGTTTTTGAATCAATATAAAATATTGCCTCTTTAGTCTCCAGCTCAGATCCATCATAGAAATAATATTCCAGATCAACATTCTTCATATCAAATAACACAGACTGCATACTACCGAAACCAACAGTGTTTTTCCCTACACTGAATATTGTCTTATCATCAATATCAACAACTTCAACCTTACCTGACTCAGGCATATTTCCATATAATTCATGCCCGTTCAGTTTCACAGAAATGTCTGAGGGATCCCCTTCTGCATCTCCCTGGAACCTAAGTACTGCTTTCTCAAAACCTTTATACTGGCTCTCTGTAATATCAAAACCAACCTCTTTACTCATCTCATTAGACTCAAGTGTAGTAAGCTTAAAATCCTTGATGACATATGTTGAAGGCGCCCAGAATCGCGCTCCGCTTGAGCCTGCGCTTATCTTTATCTCATTGACATCATCAAGCTCATTCAACTCAATCTTGTATATATCACCAATCCTGCCGATCTTATCATAAATCCTCTCACCATTGAAATCAATCATAAGATTTCCATAATCATTCATCTCATCAATCCTGAACTCAATAAACACTCTCTCCTTCAATTCTTTCTCAAACGATATCTCTTTAGACAGCTTCCTGAAAATACCACTCTGTATCAACACAGTCTCTTCATCATACATAATATTCTCACCTGAAACTGCTCCAATCCTAAAATTTCCGAACGAATAGAATTTAGAGTTGATATCTGCAGAAGAATCCAGCTCAATTGAATGAGTTACGAAAAGCAGCCTGCTGTCTTCCCCGTAATCCGAAACAAAACGGGAATACCATTTACCGTCGCTCGAAGATCCTGAATCAGACATAGACCCTCCAAAAAACGTAGCTCCTACAAAAAATATCACAATTCCAAATATAAATACATAAACAAAACTTTCATACTCTGGTGTTCCAGCCATAATAAAAACCATAAGATAAATTATCAGGAACTACAAAAACCATATAAAAACTATAATAGACCCTGATGAAGATATTATATAGTTCTATATTTATATAATTATTAACCAAAAGTGAAATCTATGAAACTCCTTAAAAGAAACCTGAAAGGCAAAAGCACAATAAAGATAGAATCTCTGGACGATATGTGGAACCTGATGCACATAATCAGAACAGGCGACTTAGTGGGAGCAAAAACAATAAGAACTCTGCAGACAAGCAATGAAAAAGAAAAAAGACCGGTCTATCTCATCTTAAACACAGAAAAAGTTGATTTTTCAGAAGAAGCGGAAATGCTCAGGATTTCCGGTAAGATAATTGAAGGACCGGAAGACATAAGCCACGGATACCACACATTTTCACTTGCAAAGAACAGTATCTTCGACATCAAAAAAGATTGGAAAAAATACGAACTAGACCGCCTTGAAAAGAGTCTCAGATCAACTGATATAAACATTCTTACAGCCCTTGTAGACGAGCACAGCGCAAACTTTTATCACATCAAAGAAAGCAAGATCAGCAACATTGGAGAGATGGATGGCAGTGGCAGCTGCAAGATCTACAGGGACACAGACAACAACCAGTTCTACAGCAAAGTCATAAAAGCTATTGAAGAATACGCAAAAAGATATGACCACATAATAATTGCAGGGCCGGGATTTACTAAAGATAATATTCTTAAACTCATAAAAGACGAGACAGTACGCAAAAAGATAATAACAGAAGGCTGTTCAACAACATCCATCTCCGGTGTCAACGAAGTGATAAAAAGAGGAGCAATAGATAGAATAATCAAAGACACATTTTTATCAAAAGAGACCGAAGCAGTCAACGCATTTCTGGAAGAGTTGTCAAAAAACAGCGGACTGGCGATATATGGAAAAGAAGATACCAAAAACGCAGCCGCTGCTGGAGCGATAAAAATATTTCTTGTGAGTGAAAAGATGGTTCGGGACCAAGAAGTCCAGAACATTATTGATTCTGCGCAAAAAAGCGGAGCAGAGATCCATATAATCGGATATGGACATGATGCAGGAAAACAATTATACAATCTTACAGGACTTGCCGCAATAACAAAATACAAACTAAGATAATATAAAAATCAAAAAGAGCGCGGGGACTGGGATTTGAACCCAGAAGGGCGTTAGCCCAATGCATTAGCAGTGCATCGTCATACCAGATTAGGCGATCCCCGCAAAAAATCAATTTTGCTTCTATACAAAAGAGGATATAAAAACTTTAAAAGGTTTTTACAATCAACCCCCTAAAAAATCATCAGCATATAGTATACATTAATAAATATTTGTATTCATTTTATTTGTTATAGTATAATAATATTCTCTATGGTGGAAACAAATGGTTGTTAATGAACAGGAAATCAACGAAGTTATCGGAAAAGATGTATTTACAGACAAAGGATCATACTGTGGTAAAGTCTCTGACATTGAACTTGACATCGCAAAATTCAGAATCAAGACAATTGTCATTGATGCTGCAAAAGGATCATACCTGGCAACAATTGTCGGCGGCAAGAAAGGTGTAAAGATCCCATATTCAATGATTCAGGCAGTGGATGACATAGTTTTAGTAAAGCATATAAGAGCTCCGGTAGACGAAGAAGAGTAATTGATCCACCATTTACTTAAACATCCCTACCATACAATTTCTTAAGATAGAACCACTATTACACACAATTTAAAGAGCATCTATTTTGACGGCTCAAATAACCGCACAGCCAAGAAAACCAGCCATATAACAACAAATAGCAACCCTGCGGCAATAGCTGATATATATGTAAAAGGCATGTTTGCATAGATGAAAAGCACGCACATATATGAAAAGAACTGAATTGTCTGTGAAGATACGACTGAATACATAAAACCTTCCGGCAGACCATGTATAAAACTCACGCATATTATCAAAAGACCTATAACAAGCATTGAGAGGGCAAGTATTGTCTTCGTATCATCAAAATTAAGAAAATTCCGCTCAAGGATATACCTCATCGAGCTTACACCAACCCACACAAGCGTCATCGCATTTGCAATCACACTATTCCAGCCCAACGCCTCTTTCCTGTAAATTCCAAAATACAGTTTCATTATCAAAAGATTCGCAAAGATAGGCAGACACGCCCACATCATCATCTTTGAATGAAAAGGAACCTCTACCATAAACAGAAATGCCTGAACTACCTGTTGAAAAGGCGATCCCAGAAAAACAGCGCTGATCATACTACTTAATTAGACATCATCGGGTTATTATAGATTACTCGACAGAACCAATATGAATCCTCAGAATAAATAGTCACATAAAAAGTTGTTGCATATCAGGATTTTTCAGCGCAGCGAAACAAGTATTGTTTTGAACCATCACCAAAAAACCGATATCAACACACAAATCAAACAATATAGCTATTTTTGAAAAGGTAATTAATCACTTTCTACAAACTCCTATGTATTCGACCATATAAAAGCACTGCTATAATTTATAACATATCTTTGAAAATAGAGATCAAAGTATATACTTCTGTTAAATTTAATAGAATCACTAACTGACATACAAATAAGAAATTTCTAAATCTTTATTATAATCATATACCTACCAAAAAATTTGCAGTTCCGATAAGAATTACATATCTGAAAACTTTACCTAACATTACCCAGAATGTAAATATTCTCAAGTTTAGTTTTAATATTCCTGCAATTAAACATAAAGAGTCACCGACGATAGGCAACCATGCAAAGAATAATAAAGGTGAACCCCATCTGGAATATACATCCTCTAACTTATGCATTTTCTTCAGATCATATTTTACATATTTTGTAAGAAAAAAACGATCCCCATATTCACCGATATAATAATTTGTCAAAGACCCAAAGTAATTCCCAATTGACGCAAATATAAGAATCAACCAGATATTGTAATTCATAGTTGTCATTAGTATGACAAAAGGCTCTGATCCCAAAGGGATAATAGTACTGGCTAGAAAAGATATAATGAACAGACCAATATATCCGAAATTATAAATTAAACTTTCTAACATATGTTAATCAGTTTATTTTATTGTTTTTATAAGTAATATATATTTATTTTGAATTTTTTTGGTTTTAAGCCCCCGCAAAATCATTTTCTTTTTTCTGTAGAAGGAATATTATATTCTGCAACTTGTGGTTGTCTATCCTGCACCATTGTTCCTAAATCTGTGACCGGCTCAACTTCCCCTAAGAAATGTTCTCGATATGTCTGTGCATGAAAAACCGGTTCTTCACCTTGTTTGAGTCTTTGTCCGATAACATCATCAATTGATTTTCCGTAACTGCCTAAACCAATAAATCTATCCATACTCACAGTTCGAAAACCTCTACCACTATATCTTTCTTCCAAATCAATCAACTTATTGAGAAACATTTCAAAATCAACACATTCGCCCAGACACAAATAACCCGCAGCATTTCCAAAATTTGCGCCTTCCTGAACATATCCTTTTTCAATTACAGAGTCAGGCAACATTCTTTTTATGAACTCCATAACTAACAGGGTTTTTTTAATCTTTATTAATTTATAATCTATTTTTGAAAATAGAGACAAATAAAGATAAAATCTCCAAATCATTCATATCTAAGCGCATCAACTGGTTTCAGTTTAGACCCATTATATGCAGGAACAACACCTGAAATAACACCAATAATAACTGCAACAGAAAGCGCCAGAACTACAGCATCCATACTGACTAAAGTTACCGCACCTCCTTTTGTCATCGGCATACTACCCATAAGCATTGGCATAAACCCTGACAACATAACACCAAGAAGCACGCCAATCATCCCACCCACAAGTCCTATAAGACCTGCATTCAAAAGAAAAATAATAAGAATATCCTTATTTCTTGCGCCAATAGCTTTCATGATCCCTATCTCTTTTGTTTTCTCAAGAACTGATGTGAACATAGTATTTGCAATCCCGACAGCGCCAACAATAAGAGAGACCGCAGCAATTGCAGTCAAAAACAATGTCATTGAACCAAGCATTTCAGATCTCATCTCCTGGAACTGTTTGCTTGAAGATACAGAAAAATCTCTATTATTTTCAGTCACATGTCTTGTCATCATAAGCTTATTCTCAACTTTCTCAATAACATAATCAAGATCCTCTTCATTTTTGATTTTGACAACAATAGAATCATATACTCCATTTTCCTTGTTATCAAGAATTGTGTATGCTATCTGCAATGGCATGATAATACTTGTGCTTGAATCATCAAGCACCCCAACAATCCTGAACGCCTTATCCTCAATATTGACCATCTTGTTTATTCCAAGTGGCTTGTCAAAGTAACTGTCTGCCAGTTTCCCCCCGATTACAATGACATTCATATCAGCAGGTCCGAGCATCCTTCCATCCCGAATCTCAGTTGTGGTTATCTCAGACCAAACTTTTTGATCTACTCCAGTAAGAGTAACCGAGCCGCTCTTACCAAGATAATAAATCCTCACATTTCCCCTGATATTAGTATCAATTAGTTTAATATCTGGGATGCTCTTCAGTGCCTGCACATCAATCCTATCCAACACAACCTCCTCTTCAGTGGCTGTTGAACCAGAACTGCCAGTTCCTCCTGAACTTTTATGGCCAAATGTAATCCCTCTGGAAAACCCAGGAGTAATAGTAAGTATGTCTCCCCCAAGACTGCTCATTTGAGCATCCATACTCTGCTGAAGACCTTCACCAAGTGACATGATGGCAATAACTGAGCCCACACCAATGACTATGCCAAGGATAGTAAGCCAGCTTCTAAGTTTGCTATGCATTACCATATTAAGCGCATATTTCAGGCATTTGCTTGTTTTCATCTTTAACCCACTATTTTAATTTCTTTTTTCTATATTTTCTATACAACACAACAGCAATTATTAATCCCAGACCTAATGCAATCCATTGGGTGGTTGTAATCCCATTTTGCGTTGGATTAACTTTTCCTGTTCTTGACAAACTTGCAAATTTTTCGTCCATTTCACTATTGACATTAATGTTAACAATATTTTTTACTGTTTTTCGCTCACCCATTGTATCTGTATATTCAATCTCAATTGCAATCATATCAGTCGCATCATTAGGTATAACGCCTCTGGTTGCAGACATATTTTTTGCACCGCCAGTATCAATAATTTTACCATCCTGCTCTAAAGACGATGGACTCCCGCTTTGTTGCAGATTGAAACTTGCAACAGTATAATCTCCTTTATTCAAATTTCCGATAATAGCTGTGTTTGAACCGCCAATCTTCCAGTTTTTCTGTTCAGGAACAATTACTGAAACAGAATAAGCAGGATTACTGCCGATGTTTGCAATAGTGAAAGAGTACTCACCCATTGAACTCTCTGAAAATGCGACATCAAAATCCGTTTCGCCTCCGACATAAATACCGGCAATTGTTGATACCTGATTTTCTTCTCCTGTTATAGAATCATCATATTTCAGGCTTAGCAGTAGCTTATACAAACCAGGTTCCGCATTTGAATCTGCAATGACATCATAGCTAAGTTCAATATTTTCAGAAACATCGAGATACTTTATATGTTTTGTATTATCCGATCCAACCGGAAGGATTATATCATCTTCATTTTCCCATGAAAATGTAAGATCTCTAAGCGGCGCAGAACCCACATTGTTAATTGTAAACTTCATAGTTGTCTGCCTGCCAGGCACAAGTTCAACCTTATCAATATAGATGATTTCTGCGAATTCCCTATTTGCTATATCAATAGTTATTGTTTTCTCTACCCTTATCTTGTCTCTTTTACCTTCTTCATATTCCCAGACATCCAGCTCATACTTACCCTCATTTACATCCCGAGCAACCCTAAGTCTGAATTTGACAATTTTCATATCAGAACTATCCAGATATGGCTTAATAGTACCGATTTCCTGTATAGGACTTTCTCCGGGAACCATCTCAAAAGGATATTTTGGGACCAACTCCAATATCACATTTTCAGCAGACACAGAACCTTCATTTTCAATACTAATTCTTAATTCCACAACATCGCCTGCAATTGCCGGATCAGCATCTTGATTTATTAAACTCACGCTTATGATTTTATCGTCACCGGAATCAGCAAATACTGCACTAGCCATACTAGTCAGGCAAATAATCATTATCAGCATAACACTGAAGATGTATCTTGTTCCGGTCAATAAATCAGACTTCCTGTACAAAATTTTATTTACAGTACAAGTGTTTTTTTTCATATTCACATCACACCAAGGTTTTTCAATAATTAGAACACCTCTAATGTACTTTTTTGTGGTTTTTTTCCATTCGGAGGATTTTTCCATCCTTAAGCTCAATTATATTATGTGCATATTCTGCCAGATGCAGGTCATGCGTCACCATAATTACTGTTTTTCCTTCTTCTTTCCATATTTTCTCAAGCATATTAAGAACACCTTTGCCAGTAACACTATCCAATGCTCCTGTCGGTTCATCAGCAAGAATAATTTCAGGATTTCCTACAAGACATCTTGCAATCGCCACTCTTTGTTGCTGACCTCCGGAAAGTTGTGAAGGACGATGATGTATTTTATCTTCCAGCCCCACAAGCTTCAACACTTTTTTTGCCTGCTTTTCTGCAACATCATCATCCACTTCCTGTAATTCCAAAGGCAGAACCACATTTTCATATGCAGTCATGTTTGGTAGCAGATTATACTGCTGAAAAATAAACCCAATTGTTTTACCTCTTAATGTTGCAAGATCAGATTCACATAAATCTGCAATATTACGCGATTTCAGGAAAACATTGCCTTTTGACGGTGTATCCAAGCAACCTACAAGATTCATCATAGTACTTTTACCTGATCCGGATGCCCCAACAATTGCTATAAAATCACCTTTTTTGATTTTAAGAGAAATACCTCTAAGTGCAGGCACTTCTACTTCACCCATCTGATATATTTTCCAGACATTCTCCAGACAGAGTATAGGTCCGGATACATTTTTGTGAACCATTGTCTTATTATCTCCTTTGCATAATTATTAACGATTACTTATAAGCGATGTGGACTTAAGATCCATTTTAAAAAATAAAAAAAAGAGGGAGGGATGGTTATCCCTTACTTACCCGACATTCTGTGATGAAATCGACCTTGTCTCATTTCTTTACCAAATCCTGTCCCATCTTTAGGACCATTGCCATCATTTAATCCAAGTTCTGCCCTTAATACAGAAGCAGTTTCATGATTTCCATTAACTCCTTCCTCATGAGCCTGAACAAATGTTTCAAAGTTGTCTTCCGTCACAACATCCATAACTCTTGAATGTCTTCCATTTTCAGCCATTAATCCTGACCATGCATCATAATCTAATGTCTCAAATGCTTCTTC
This sequence comes from Candidatus Nanohaloarchaea archaeon, assembly GCA_030636615.1. Classification (GTDB taxonomy): domain Archaea; phylum EX4484-52; class EX4484-52; order EX4484-52; family GLR71; genus DAOVWP01. The sequence continues at coordinate 2,710 of DAOVWP010000003.1, read as the reverse complement.
CATTAGTTCATGCTTTTCTTCATTACAGTCAGGACCTTTCACTGAATAATCACCTCTATAAGCGCTTACCATACTTGCTGAAAAAATCATTCCAACAACTATAAGTGCCAACAGACTGAATATTGCTGTTTTTTTCATTTTAATTTTCACCTCCATACATGTTCATGCAGAGACATTACCAGAGATAGTATAAAAGCAAGACGAAGGTAAAATGTACACTTGAAGTCCACAGTATTTAAATAAATTCATGCATAACAATCAAATCAAGTGGTTAATGATGCCAAGATTTATATCAGGACAATTTATGGATCAGGCAGGATTCGAAATCGAGCTGGTATATACATTCATAATAGTAGTACTGTGCTTCCTGGTCTATTATAAAACAAGAGAAATCTATGATCTGACAGGATACAAAGGCATCAAATATTTCCGCCACGTATTTCTGTTTTTTGGTTTGGCATATGCTTTCAGGTTATTTCTGCATTCTCTTCTAATCAGCAAGATTGCATTTGATTTTATCCTGCCTATGAGAATGCTATTACCACTTTCCAATATGCTTGTAGCTTATTTAAGCACCATGGCCTTCCTTTACCTGGCTTACAGCACAATCTGGAAGAGAATCAATTTTGAACATTTCCTATATGCCTCAAACATTATCGCCTTAATTGTAGCAGGACTGGCATTTATCTCAGGATCCCATATTCTAGTCTCCATGATTCAGCTTTTGATATTGTTATTGATCATCATTCTTATCATCTCCAAAAAGTATCAAAAAGGCAAAAAGAGATTGCCTATGAGTGCAGTCTATCTCCTGATATCTATGTTTTGGCTTATAAATTTGTTTATCTTAGGTCCGAGAAGATTTCTCCCCTTTGAATTGAAGATATCCTTACAGATAATTTCTGTCATCGTGTTTTTCGTAATATATTATAAAGTGACCAAGTTGGTAAAATGACTAGAAAAAGAGACCGTTTAGGGGTCATATATGATATCTTAAGAATTATAAGAGGTAATTATAATTCCATCAGGCCCACACCTCTTCTGAGATACTCAAATCTGTCATCACAAAGTTTTTCCGAATATTATCAGGAGTTGTTAGAGAAAGGCTTTGTCAAAGAGGTCATTGACAAAAAAGGAAAAAAGTACATAACATTGACAGATAAAGGTTTCAAATATCTTGAAAAGTACAAGTTTATTTTAGGATTCGTCGATGAGTTTGAATTATGAAAAACTCTATCTTATTCTGTTACTCCCTTTTATTTTAAAATAATATTTAAACATTTCCTCATACACACATTTCTAGTTAGAAGTAAGACAGTTCTTTAAACTCCGGACAGAACCAGTTCATCAAAAAGTTTTTCAATAATTTCTTTTATTTTTTCTTGATTCAAATTGATATAATTCTCATGCACCATAAAACCCTCATAAGAAATACGATTTCTATAAATTCTCATTTGTTGCAGAAATTGCCTTGTCTGTTCATCAAAATTATATTGTTTCGCAATATAATCAGTAAGTTCCTGATGCGCCCCCTCACCATTTGCCTTAATCCCATTAACCATACTAAGAGCTTCCATCAACTTGTGAATTACATCGTAATAATCAGTAAGCGTATTTGTAGGGTACTTAACCATATCAGTCTCTTCTAACCTCTCTAAAGTTATCTTAGCCATAATCTTTAGAGACTTCGATTTTTGTTTGTCCGGACTGATTTTAAGAATCATCTATAACCCTCTAAAAAACCATTCACAACAACACCATTAATTATATTGTTTTTTAATTCTTTTGGATATAGATCAAATTTTTCTTTAAAATGCAATTCTACCTTTCGACCCAATTTTTTTTCAAACTTAACTATATTTAACTCTTCTTCTTTGCATTCAACGAAAAGATCAATATCACTGGATTCTATATCCTCTCCTCTTTGATAACTCCCAAACACAACAATAGATTTAGGCATAAGTTTTTCTTCTATAAATTCTATTATACCTGATTCAAAAAGAGAAGATAAATTATAGATCCTCTTATGTTTTTTAAATGAGATATTATCAATATTAGCTTTGTAAATTGGAAATTTTCGTTCTCCTTTCTTCTCAACAGATTCAATAATTAATCCTAATTTCACTAATTTGTCCAAATTTTTTTTAACAGAAGTATGCGCTAACCCAATGCTTCTGCTAATATTCATAAGATAATTTTTCTTGGTTGGATTAACAAAAAATATTTCTATAGTTCTAAACATACTACTTTTTTGTAACATATATTACATTATTGTAACATCAACTATATAAACATTTCTATCCTTCACACGCAAAACTATTTAATATACAACCTATCAAATAATAAATATCATAACTTACAGGTAATGTTTATGTCAAAAAGTATAATGGTTGTAGATGACAACAAAGATGTGCGCCATACACTCAGAGCAATCCTGAAAAACATGCTGAAAGAACACTCAATCATCGAAGTGGATTCAGGTAATGCATGCCTCGACCTGCTAAAAAAAGGTACCAGACCTGATCTGATCCTTCTGGACATAATGATGCCTGGAATAGACGGCTGGACTGTAGCCAGCAGAATCAAAGAAGATCCAAAACTAAAAAAGATACCAGTCATCTTCCTGTCTGCAAAAATCAAAGACCCGAAAGACAAAAGAAACAAAGAGCTTTCTGAGGACTACATAGAAAAACCATTCGATATAGATGAT
>DAOVWP010000047.1 GCA_030636615.1 Candidatus Nanohaloarchaea archaeon | reverse complement strand
TTTGCGCGATACATGGGAAGTGAGATGTAGGTATATGGAGATTTCCATTAAAAATATTACCAGTGGAACCGCTATAGAATATGTCCCGCTTGAAGGTGATTTCATATCAAAGGCAATCGGATTGATGTTTCGAAGAAAAGGTAAGATCATGATGAAATTCTCGTTTGAGTCGAGACAGGGGATATGGATGATGTTTATGAGATTTCCTATTGATATTGCTTTTATTGATTCGGATAAGTGTATTGTAGATATAAAACATGATGTTAAGCCGATAAGTATGAATCCTAAAAGCTGGAAGATCTATACTCCCTGCAGGAAATGCAAGTATGTTCTTGAAGTGGAAGCAGGACATCTTAATGAAAAGAAATTTAAAGTTGGAGACACTCTTGAGTTTTAATTGTTAGTTTTTTAGCGGGCCTTTAGTGTAGCTTGGTCATCATCGGGGCTTTGGGAGCCTTGGACCCCAGTTCAAATCTGGGAGGGCCCATTTTCTTATTTTCTTAAGATATAAATATCTTATCATGTAATTGGTTAACATGAAATTGAGATTTGTTGCGGGCTTGATTATTATGTTGATAGCTATTGCTCCTATGGTCTCTGCTGAAGGAAAAGTGTTTAGTGAATTAGAAAATGTTGATCTAAACAATATGGGAGAAGATGCCGAGAAGGTTCTTGAGTATCTTGATAAGCTGGTCGGGAACCAGATAATACAGATAACAATAACTGATACTAATGAAACTATCTGGGTTGATCTGAAAGATGGTAAAATTAATGAGTTACAGGAAAGTGTGAATGAAAATGCTACATTGTATGCGCATATCAGAAGCGATACAATTGAGAAGATAAAGGTCGCAGAAGATCCTGCAACTGTAGTCATTGATGCTTTCAATGCAGGTGAGATTGAATATGGAACTACAAAGGAAGCAGGAATCTTTTCAAAAGTTATGGTTTTTATCTCAAAGATATTTGTAAGTATTGTAAGTTCATTAGGTAAGTTGTTCTGAACGGGATCTTTTGTTAAAAATGTGGTTTATATGGATTATAATCTGGAATCGTTAAGGTGGCATGCTGAGAAAAAGGGTAAGATCAGTGTAGAGTCGAAGTTTGAGATTAAAACAAAGGATGATCTTAGCATACTTTATACACCTGGTGTTGCAGAGCCATGCAGAAAGATTGCGCAGGAGAGGGAAAATGTCTATAAATACTGTTCAAAGGGAAATCTTGTTGCAATTGTAAGTGACGGATCTTCAGTCCTTGGGCTTGGAAATATCGGAGCTGAAGCGGCAATACCTGTAATGGAAGGCAAGGCAATCCTTTTCAAGAAATTTGCTGGGGTTGATGCTTTTCCTATATGTCTTGATACACAGGATACTGATGAGATTGTCGAAACGATCAAAAGGATTGCTCCGGTGTTTGGAGGGATTAACCTTGAGGACATTTCAGCGCCGAGATGTTTTGAAATAGAAGAGCGGCTTAGAGGGGAACTGAATATACCTGTGTTTCATGATGATCAGCACGGGACTGCTGTTGTATGCCTTGCAGGACTTATCAATGCGCTTAAAGTTGTTAGGAAGAAGATTGAAGAGGTTAAAATTGTTATTAATGGCGCGGGAGCGGCAGGATTATCAATCGCAAAACTGTTTTTGAGATATGGCGCGAAAGATATTGTGATGTGTGATTCAAAAGGGATAATTTATAATGGGCGAGAGGGACTTAACAAATACAAAGAACATATTGCTTCTGTCACTAATAAAGGAACGATTAAAGGGAGTCTTTTGGATGCGATTGATAAGGCTGATGTGTTTGTAGGTGTTTCTGTTGCAGGAGCGCTCAGTAAAGATATGGCCAGATTGATGAATAAGGATGCTATAATATTTGCTATGGCAAATCCTGTGCCTGAGATCATGCCTGATGAAGCGAAAAGTTGTGGGGCTAGGGTGTACGCATCAGGGAGATCTGATTTTAAAAACCAGATCAATAATGTGCTTGTATTTCCGGGGATATTTCGCGGAGCACTTGATTCAAGAGTTTCTGATATTAATGAGAATATGATGATCAGGGCAGCTGAAGCGATAGCATCATGTGTCGATTCTCCTGTGGAGGAGAATATAATACCATCTGTGTTTGATGAAAAGGTTGCTGTAACAGTTGCTGATGCTGTAAGGAATATTGATATATTATAATTTTGTGGTGAAATGAAATGAGTGTTATACATGCAAATTCTAAGAATTTTGAGAAAGAAGTAAAAGAAAGCGATAAGATGGTGGTCATTGATTTCTGGGCGCCATGGTGCGGACCATGTCAGATGATGGGTCCTGTATTTGAAGAGCTGAGCGATGAGATGGCTGATGTCAAGTTTGTCAAGATCAATACTGATGAAGAACCTGAACTCGCGGGTCAGTTCAGGATACAGGGAATACCATGTTTGTATTTTATGAAAAACGGTGAAGAGGTCAACAGGGTTGTCGGGTTCAGGCCAAAGGAAGAGATTGCAAAGATTATTGAAGAGTTTAAATAAGTCTTGATTAAATTGGTTGAAATTGTATCTTAAGGGTAGTAAATATTATAAAGATTTATGTACTTAGTAGTAGTAATACAATATAATTAATATTATCAGATGTGAAAATAATGGTTGAAAATTCAAATTATTTAGAGGAAGAGGTACCTGTAGTATCAGAAAAAACAGATACTTGTTATGAAGGTATTGTAAATTCATATGGTTATAAACAGGATAGAGTAAGAAAAGGTGAAACAATTGATTCATTGGAGAAGTTAAAAGAATCATTAAAACCATTAAGTGAAATACATCCAGCAAGTCTGTTGGGACAAAAAACATTATGGGAAAGTCTTGAAGATGCAGTTGGATTTGGATATGTAAAAAGAGAAGCTGTAGTAGATACATTGAGAGAATATGTTGAGAGACTTATACCTATGTATAAAGCTAATTCAAAGACAGGTGACGCTGTTTATTGGGATAAAGAGATTAAAAAAGCCAGAAATGTAATAAACGCAATAAAAAATGGTGAAGATATAGATTTTAACGGAATCACATTAATAAAAACACCAGGGATAATAAAAATACTAGGGAATTATGGGAGTTAAACTGATTGTCTTTTTGTAAGACAATCTTTTCCTTTATTCTGATTTTTTGTTTACTTCCTTTCCCTGCGAGATTGTGAAGTTTTTGTTTGATGGGTTCATCTCATCAAGCTTTTTGTCCTTTTTGAAGAAATAATAGTATATTGCTGTAGAGATCTCAATCAAGATAAGACTGAGCGCTATAATGGCAACAGCAGACAAAAATACTACTATGATCATCTCAATTAGTGTTAAAGCCATTATATCCATCATTTAGTCTTATTATTTTTTTGTTATGTATCTGCTGATCTTACGCGCAAAATTTGCAATAGGCATGCTCTGTAGCCAAACTTTTCCCGGTCCTTCAATCGTTGCCAGAAAGAGACCTTCTCCTCCAAAGAAAACATTTTTAATGCCTTTGACTTTAGTTATGCTGTACTTAACTGTCGGATCGAAAAAAGCGATATGTCCAGGATTGATCTTTAGTGTCTGCCCTTCAGATAGTGTGTATTCTGTAACCTCTCCTGCAATCTCAAGAAGCGCTGTGCCCGGACCTGTAATTTTTTGCAGTATAAATCCTTCTCCGCCAAACAGGCCTGCACCGAATTTCTTCTGAAATTCTACAGCAAGAGTTACACTGTTTTGAGCAACCATAAAGGAATCTTTCTGACATATTATGGTCTGTCCTTCTTTCAACTGCATAGGGATGATCTTACCGGGGAACTCTGAGGAGAATGAAATCATACCTGTCCCGCTTGTGCATGTATATGTTGTCATGAACAGGGATTCTCCTGCAAACATCCTGCCGACACCTTTCAAAAGACCTCCTTTAGTGTTAGTCTCCATCTTTATGTTCGGGCTCATCCATGACATGCCACCCTTTTCAGTATATACTGACTCATTTTCAGACAACTGAATGTCAGCAACCTGTAACACAGTTCCTCTAATCTGGTAATTCATAAATATCTCCTTTATAGGATATTACGATGTTTTGCTATATATAATTAGAAAATCACTTCATGGATTTTTTTTAATGATCCAGTAATCAGAGTCGCTATCAAGAAGATATACTTTGTCTTTTTTGTAATATTATAAAAAGAGTATAGTCTACCAATCAGGGTCAGAATATTTATATAAAACAATATATAATTATTAGTTGTTTATGTAGGTGTTGTAGATATGGTCAATAAAACTGAAACTGAGTTGTTAAAAGTTAAACGGAAGATTCTTCCGGTTCTCTTGCGCAATGATGTTGTACATGCCGGAATTTTTGGGTCTTTTGTTCGTGGAGAGCAAAAAAAAAATAGTGATATTGATATACTTGTAGAGTTTAAGGGTAGAAAAAGTCTGTTTGATTTAGCAGGACTTGAGATTGAACTGGAAGATTTACTCGGAATTAAAGTAGATTTGTTGACTTATAATTCGATTCATCCTCTCCTGAAAGACAGGATTATTAAAGAAGAGATTGCTGTGTTATGAAAAAAGATGATTCTGTTTTCATCAGTCATATATTGGATAGTATACAAAAAATAGAAGAATTTACGGAGAATGTTTCTAAAGAAGATTTTTTTGATTCTGTGTTGCTTCAGGATGCAATTATGAGACGAATAGAAATTATTGGTGAGGCGTCTAAAAATGTGTCTGATTCTTTGAAATCTAAATATCCAGAAATTCCCTGGACAGAAATGGCAAGAACAAGAGATAAACTTATTCATGGTTATTTTGGAATTGATCTTGATCTTACTTGGGATATCGTAGAAGAAGATATTAGTGAGCTTAAAGATAAAATAAAAGTTATTGTAGATAATTTATAGCAAACCAAGAAAATAATTCTATCGACTTTCTAAAAGGTTGATCATTAGCGTATATTCGCTTTGCTCATATACTACTAATAGATTGTCTGGACTGTTGTTGTCAATCTCAACAGTGCATCTTCGCTTAATGCTCAGACACAGACAAAAAAAGTAGCGGGAGGTAGATTCGGAACCGACCTGCAGTCAGGTCGAACAACAGTGCATCTTCGTTTCACTCAGATACAATAAAGAATAAGAGAAAAAAAGAGTAGCGGGAGGTAGATTTGAACTACCGGTCTTCGGGTTATGAGCCCGACGAGAACTCCAGACTTCTCCATCCCGCTATAAGGAATATATTAAAAATACAATACCTGAGAACTGATTATCCATTAGTTCTAAGATAAGCTTTAAATAGTTTACTGAGAGGAT
>DAOVWP010000094.1 GCA_030636615.1 Candidatus Nanohaloarchaea archaeon | reverse complement strand
CTTATGGACTTCTCCATCCTCTGCAGCTTCATTTTCACCTGCTCCGCTATACTTCTCAGCAACAATATATTCATAGAGCGGATCTTTGGTGATATACATCCATTTTGCAATCACATGATATGCCATCTTCTCTTCCTGAGCGGACCCTCCTGATTCCCAAAACCTGTAATTATTTGTGTATGCATCATTAGCAGATGTAATTATTCTTAAAAAACCATGTCTTTTTTCACGGATTGTAATAATATTTTTATCTACTTGGTTTAGTATATTTTTGTCTTCTTCTTCTTCAATAAGATACATAAGCAAATTTTTTGATTCATTCAAAAAATTAAAGATTGTTGAAATAAACGATGAGTATTCTGTAAATTTTGTCATGATATTATTGGAATTACTGGTTGTTGTTCTAAAATGTTCATATCTCTGTACAAAATTTTTCAATTTTGTTATTAATTCATAAAGTTCAGATTTATCAGGTTTATCTTTAAATTTTTCAGGTAGGATTATAATCGCTTTTTTTGTTATTTCATAAGTCTTCTTGAAATCATCACTAAAAATGTTCTCAGTTTCATTCATTAAATTATACATTGTTGAATGTTTTTTCAGCTCAACTTTCATAGAAGAATCTTCAACTGTTCCGATAGGGCTCCAGAATGGCGTCATATAATTTGCAATAGCCCAGTCCATCAGCGTTGGCGAACTGATATTTTTTCTACATAAATTCTCAAACTCTGAATATGGCTCTATTACAAGTTCATCTTTTTTATCATAACCCACATTACAGAAAATATTCCAGTTAATGTCTGTGTCCTTTTTTATTGATCGAAGGACGCCTGTAACATTACCGCCAGACTTGCTTATTTCAGATAATTTCTTCCAAGCATCTTTATCAAATTTTAACGGGTTCCTGATAAACTCTCCAAGACTTCCCCCCCATGGTGTGACAAGCGGGGCAGACTCAGTCCTGCGCCCTGCATCAGTAAACTCAGGCACAATACTTGAAGCGCTGTGGATAAGTATGAATTTTGCTTCAGCAAGCAGCGCAGCGGCCTGCACTCCTACAAGCAAAGACTGGTGATCATTATTATATCTTTCAGCAAGAGAAGAAGTAAGATCAAGATGAATCTTAAGATGCATCCCGCAGTCAATCTTCTGCGTCTCCCTGATCCTTTTGAACTTTGTCTTTATTCCAGGCTCAAGCGCTTCTGCATCATTCCACATATCAATTTCTAAAAAATCATAACCATACCTGCTCCCCAAAACATACTTTCCGACAAGCCCGACATAATTAAGCATAGGTCCTGCAGGTATTGTCGGCTCCCCAGGAGTCCCTGCAACAACATATCCGACAGGCCTGTTATCTTCCTTATTATATTCAACCATTCAAAACACCGACCTACTCCTGTTTTGGTCCTTCGATTGCGCCCATTTCAAGAAGACCTTGTTTAAAGTTATCTGCCATCCGTTTGCTCCAACTCAGATGTTTCTTTACAATCTGGTTATAATATATGTAGAAATACATGTTTACAAGGGCTTTCTGCAGGAAGTTGTAATATTTGAATTTCACATCAATCCATGGCTTGAATGTTATTGTCACTTTACCATTGCTGCTTTTCAGATCCTGCGACCCATTAATCTGCACCCACAGGTTCAATCTTGTATTCTGGTCAAGATTCCTGTATGCCTGGCAATATCTCTTGAATGATCCATCTGTCCCATCATAACCCAGAAATACATCCCAGAACCCGGCAGATCCTGCACCAAGCGGCTTTTTCATAAGAGGTACAATCTCATTCATAAATCTTATTGGTCTTGGCCCGTTGTATGTCACTGACATAGAACCCACTGGTTCATATATGCTGAAAGCGAATGTAAGGTCATCAGACAGGTCAGGATTCCTTGCAACCTTAAGTCCCATTGATTTTCAGCTCCTCAGAATATTTTTTAATCTCATCCATAAACTTATCCATAAGATTCCTTGCCTCTCTGAGATACTTATCCCGCACACTTGCATAAAATACTCTGTGCCACAGAACCAGAAGTATATTGTATATCATACTTTGCTGCCACATCGTATCCTGAGGATACTGGGTCTGAAAATTCGGATAAATCTTAATCTTGGCATTACCATATCCCTCTTTTGATTTACCGCTGAAATCCACTTCAACTCTGATAAATGTATGTGTATCGAAATTCATTGTAAGGAACCATGATACCTTGAACTTTTCAGAACTCTCATTCCTGCCCCAGTTGTAATCATATTCCTGAAAATAATGTTCCGGTACCATAAATATCCTTGCCGCAAGTTCACGGATCTTCGCATACAACTTTTCAGGATGTGGTCCCTGATAGTTTATCATATTGAATTTCTGGAATGCGTCAAGGTCATAGACCTCATCATAAATTGTCATCTTAGTGCGAGCGATAGGCATAATTATATTATGACCTGAGCCCATTTATATAGATTGGTTAGCTTTTTATATTATCTCTGACAATATTTAACCATGGCACCTTCTATGAATAAGACATACACCCTGATTTTTGCAGCAATAATTGCTGTGTTATATATACTTTTTATGGCCACAGGAACACTTGGCATAAACATAGTTATTGGGTCAATCATAATGGGTATAGGGCTTGTCTCAGTCATAATGATGTTCTCAGTTAAGGG
>DAOVWP010000108.1 GCA_030636615.1 Candidatus Nanohaloarchaea archaeon | reverse complement strand
TGATTAAGATAGCACTACTATAATATAACATTGCAGTAATATAATAATAAATATTTTTCGACCTTGTGGAGAAATTAGAATAGTTCTCCATAAAGTCGAACAATATTGGTTGTATTCTATATAGAATTTCTAAAAATAGATATAAAAAAACAGAAGAAGAGTGTTTATCTCAGCGTTGTTGCTGAGCACTCTGCTTCTATGCTTCTATATTGTTTGTATTTTAAAGCTATTCTCCTCTTAGTCTATCAAGTTCATCTGTGTGATTCTGCTGTACCTCCCAGTTTGTTTCTTCCTTATAGGTCAGATTTGCAGTTTCTGCGTCCAAAGTGATCTGGTCCAATCCAATTCTTGCCTTTACATTATAGTTTGTAAAGTTATTTACATCCAGAACGGTGTCTCCTGTATCCGCATAGGTGATACTTATCTCATCATTGAGGTTTGTTATCACTACTACTGGGAACAGACTAGGACTTACCGAAAAGATTGCATCTGAGCCGTTGAGCAACAGTCTGTAGCTTGTTCTTCCAGATAGAGTAACATCTCCCATCCTTTCGATTGTTGCGGTCATGGTTTTTTCAGTGCTTCCAGAAGTCGGAGCTCTCTTTATGCCCCTTGTTGCAAGATAACTTTTATATGCATCTAGGGCATCTTCTTTTGTATCTCTTACAATTGCTTGTTTTGCTTTCGCATCAACGAAGCCCACTCCCTGAAATACATTCCCACTATCCGTGTGTGAATCAACTGGTATGATATATGTTAAAACACCATAGATATTATATGGGATTAGAGCTGTCCCATACCTATCAGGATATTGCGAGTATTTTGAATTGATAGTATCAAGAGCCGCTTGTTCATTTGCTCCTGTCATCTTAATGAAAAAGGCTTTTCCAGGAGCTTTTACATCAAAAAGTATTATTCCAGTAAGCGATTGGTCAGACGAAGAATACGATGTCATTCCGCTAAACCAGTACGATCTTCCATCACTTCCATAAACAAAGAACATTTCCTGTTTGTCAAAACTATCTTCTGATTTAACCGATGTTACTTTATTTACGTCTTCATGAAGTGCAAAGAATGGACCACGCGCATTATACCAATCGTGGCTGAATTCGCCATACCATGTTGCATAATCTATGGCGATTCTTTCAGGAGTTACCCTGTCTACCCATTCAGGTATATCGTCCATTGAATGCTCTTCAATTTTGCCACCATCTGGATTTACAACTAACAACGATTCTACGACATATCCATCATTATTAATAGTTGGTCTTGTTGTTGTTATCGTCCAGCGAGGACTGAGATTATCCGTAACCTCAAATGTAAAATCTTCAAGTTTTACATCTGAGTAGCCTTGCGACCAAACGTACCTATGAAGATAGCTTCCCCAATATGCACTTGGCATATATTCCATATTGTAGCCAGTGTACATCTTTGCCTCAGCGTTGGGATCTTCCGCATCAACCATAATAAAGCCTGGAGAAACTCTTTTTTTATTCCATATCTGAAAACTTTTGAACTCAAGAGGCGCAACCCAGAATTCATGATTGTTTACGATCTGGATATGAAGTTCTCCTTTTTTAACTTCATAGATACTGCCCAAGTTGTCCTTTGTACCCATTATGTTCTGGGCAAGGGAGTATGCTAGGTCCTTGTCTACTAACCTGACATGCTTTGTGTCGATGGGGTCAAGTACTCCATTTGCTACGGAAAAATCTTCTATTACCGTAACCTCTGGTATCTTGTATAATTCGTCTGCGTATATCATGTTAGTGGATAAGATTACTATGAAGGTGATAAAGACGGCTAGCAATTTCACTATCTGAAGTACTAGTCCTTTTCCATCTTCATCACTCATGCTTATGAAGATACAAACAACAGACCCAATGATCATTGGTATCGCGATGATTCTAAAATATCCTCCCCACAAACCAACAAAAGCTGGTGGAGAGAGGTAGAACACGGCTGAGAGCAGTAGTCCACCCACGATCGTTCCAATACCATTTACTGCTAGTGTTTTACTAACGCTAAATTCTCCATCTTTCCATCCTAGGAAAGAAAAACAGAGAAATGCTACCACAAATCCGTATATTAATGCTTCTATCATTTATTTTCCTCCAATCTCTTTGTTCTCTTTGTATATTTTATTTTGTTACTTATTCAATTCTATGGCTTCATAAAGATTTTCATATGAATCTCTTAGCCAAAACATAATTTGAGAAATTCAAACCATATTTTAGCCAAAAGATTGTTTGTTAATGATCAATTTCCGTGCTATTTTCAGCCATGATTTTTTATGGCATCGCATTAGATTATCATTAAATTATAATTTTGTCAAGGGTTTTTTGCGATCCCTAAATTCAAACTTCGAAGTCTCTTTCTCTGGTAT
>DAOVWP010000105.1 GCA_030636615.1 Candidatus Nanohaloarchaea archaeon | reverse complement strand
GACGAATCTATATATCCAGAAAATCTTCCAGTAAAATACATAGATGCAACAATTTGTAATGTCAAGTTATGCGAGTTGGATTATTTTGAAACAAAAGCAAAAATGGACCACTATAATATAAATAAAGTATCTATACCTGATAATGAAAGCGTATCTACCACAACAGCAAAAAAAGTTCCGGGTGTTGCAGCCGCACCGACAGCATTAACACTCCTCGCAGCAGCCGGTCTTGCAGCAAGGAAAAGGAAGAAAGAATGAATACAACTTTTTCTACATCAATCTTTCCTTCAGATAATAAAGTTAAATTTGTATTGTATTTTGCTTAAAATATTGATAAAGTTTAAATATATATCTTTTTTTAATATATTTAAGTTGGTTTATATGTATAAAACAATAGAATATCCCACTTTCATCTATGTCGGCGCAATAATTCCATTATTAAGTGCCGCATATGTATGTTATAATAAAAAAGAAATAGCGAATGCAATAATCAATAAAATAAAATCATAAACTTTCTAAAACAACCAGCCGCCGAATATATTGAAAAGCAGCAGAACAAGCGTAAACATTGACACAAACTTCACAACATTCTTCCAGCTTCTTATCCCTGCAGTCTTGGCAATCTCCTCAAACATAAGACCACCATCAAGCGGTTTAATAGGCAAAAGATTAGCAAGCCCTATACCGAGATTGAGCATGATTATAAAACTGAAAAGAGTCGCAATATAAAGCAGGACAGGAGTAATAATATAGCCTGCAACACCAGGAATACTGCTTTTTTTACCGATATCAGATATACCTATAAATGCCTTGCTCTCATTGTCCGGATTCTCAGCAAGAATAAGATTATAGGTCCTGTTATCGACAATGATAGATATATTATCACCAGGCTTGAAAGTACCCATCACAAACTCCAGCATATATATCTCATTTGTCTCATTTTCATTGATTTTAGTAATTATTCCGTTTTCAGGCAAAAGACCATATGCAGGCATGCCTTCGATAGTGCTTTCATATGAAACGCCGTCAACAACCGAATTTGAATATGCAAAGAATACACCGAAAAAAAGAGGTATCGATAAAAGAGTCACAATAAAATTAGCAAAAGAACCTGCACCGTATATCCTTGTCTTCACAAGCGACTTTGACTTCTTGATCTGCTCCTGATCAGGTTCTGCAAAACCCAAAGGAAGTATGGTAAGAAATCCGTAGCCTAAAGACTTGACATTTATCCCCTGCGCCTTTGCCACAAGAGCATGCGAAAATTCATGTGCAACAAGTATAACAAATATGCTTATAAGCCAGAAATCGATAGGCACAAAAAACACAGGAGCGTTAGGGATATTTATAGGAAGCACAAGCTGAACCCCGGGCACGGCAGCTGCTAAAAAAATCATATCATAGGCAGCTTTAAGAAGAAACGCAACAATGAAGCCGGAAGCACCAAAAAAAGATGTGGGAACTAGAGCTTCAGAAGATAACGGTTTCAGCATAATCCCGAAAACAAAATATAACAGGACAAATGATACAACTGTCTTCACAAGAATACCTTTCGACTTCCTGCACTTGAACAGGTACCATGCGCCAAGAGTACCGAAACTGAATAAAATCCCAAGATCTGAAAACATCCCAAAGAATTTTTTATGCCTGGATGAAAACTTCTCAATAAAAGCAAGACCTCTCTCAGTCCTGCGAAGATAAAAGAGTGATGCCTCTTTCTTGAAATTCTTCCTGTCAAATATATAGACAATAATCATAAGAGCAAGAAGAACTGCAAGAGAAAAGTAATTTGACATAGGATAAATAGGCAGGGTTCGTTTATATAAGTTTTCAGCATCTGCTAATAGTTATATATTATTCTGCATAAATATCCCGCATGGTAAAGAAGTTCAAAGAAATCTCAGTCATAATACCTATATACAAAGATGAAAAAAGGCTGAAAAACAATCTGCCCAAAATCAGAAAATATCTTGAAAACAATTTCAAGAAGTTTGAGATAATAATCGCACTTGATCCACCGGCAGGCAATACTGAAAAAACCGCAAAAAACATTTTCAAGAACATAAAAATAATAAAGAACAAAAAGCGCATGGGAAAAGGTTATTCTATAAAGGGAGGAATGCTGAAAGCAGTATATAGCCCTGTCCTTTTCATAGATATAGACCTTTCAACACCGATAGAAGAAATAGAGATACTGCTGCCATACCTCAAAAACAACCACGTCATAATAGGCTCAAGAAACATGCAGGAATCAAGAATAAAAGAAAAACAGCCGTTTTTAAGAAGCGCTCTTGGAAATATATACCCTTATCTTGTCCGGTTGCTGGTTATAAAAGACATAAGAGACACCCAGTGCGGCTTCAAGCTTTTCAGGAAAGATATATTAAAACCTGTGTTCTCATTACAGAGAATAGACGGATTCGCCTTTGACTCAGAAATACTGCTTATCGCAAAAAAAAGAGGATATAAGATAAAAGAAATCCCTGTAGAAT
>DAOVWP010000128.1 GCA_030636615.1 Candidatus Nanohaloarchaea archaeon | reverse complement strand
TAAGCCTATCAGGGCAGAGAGTCATTGTTCAAAACAGGATCAATACACTCAAAAAGTAATTGCTGCCTTTTGCGCTTCAGCCCCTGCATATAGACGATTTCAGGTAACAGGACCCGCCTGGCGCCCCGGCCTAGCTTTGCCGGTATATTTTTGGACAGCAAGTTTTATATGTGGATGAGAATTAATCATAAAACAGTTGTTTTATACTGAATGATAAACCAGATATCACTGTTTTTCATCGTATATAAAGTATCTACTACGATAAAAAAGCTTGAAAATAGTCCTATCAAACCCAAATTTTCATGATTTCTCAAGTGTATAATCTATGGTTTTGAGTCCTTTACACATATTGTATGATAGTCTTAGGGTGTATGTGTCGCCTTTTTGTACTTGCTGCTCTTTTATCGGCAGAATAAGTGGGATGCAGTATGCTTCAGAATCACCAAGTGTTGAGCCGTCGGGAAAAACAGTCTCGTTGGATATTCTGAGACCGTTGATTTTTCCTGACCGTTCTATTTTTAAGTCCAGCTTTGCATCCACCATATCATTGTTGATTATTCTAAAATCAATCTCTCTATATAGGTGTTTTTGTGTGTATGAAAGTGATTTCAACTCCGGATGCCATGAGTATTCATATCTTATGATGTGAAGTATGTGATTATAAAACTTGTTGTTGTTATAGACCAGATCAATGTAGTTCCTTAATGTGTATGGAACAATATGATTGCGATTCTTGGAATACTTGAGAATGTTGTTGAGGACAGGTATCTGAATCTCGTCAATCAACCCTGTCGCTATCATCTCGCAGATGATGACGTCTGCTTTCTCAGGAAGTTTTATGTCTCTTGCATCTCCTTTTATAAATTTGATTCTTTCTGCGTAACCGTTTGATCTAAAATTTGTTTCCAGGGTCTTCCACAGATTCTGGTCTGATTCAATCGCATATACTTTTTTAGCTCCTGCTTCTGCTGCAAATATCGCTAAAATACCTGTGCCTGTACCGACATCTACAACAATATCTCCTGGGTTTACCAAGTCGCTTATGACTTTTTTAAGATGCAGTGTCCGTTTTTTATCTATGAAACACCAGAAATTGAAATCAGAACCAGACCAATATAATTCTCCCATAGACTATACTCTCCATCAATGATGCTAAATACATTCTTCTTGTTTTTTTCTTAAAATACGTAAATAATGCTCAGTTTATACTCTAAATACGCGAATACTTTGTTTGGTGCAAAAAGTAAAGATGCGCAGGATGATGGATAAGTTTTTGGGAACATCCTGCAATTTGAGTTTTCATGTTAGAAATCATTTTAGAGAATTTCTTCTTCTCGTAGAGATCTCAAACATTCATTCGACTATTTCCTGCTTCACTCAGCCATTTTCCCGGCAAAGTTGTATCGCGCTCTTTGTATGCTCCTGTTTTAATGGCATCAGTCATTAGTCTTGGAATATCTCGATTGGCAGTATTCTCGTATAAACTATCGACTTTTTCCCTACATGACTCTTCATCATTTCTTTCTACACACCCTGCAATCTCATTCACATAGCCCCACCTATCTGCTCTTGTTATTCCCTCATAAGGGACATTGTCTACCGGGCTAATGCCTTCAATGATACAATCATATGCCTCTTTTGGATTTATTTCTTCCATTTATATCACCTCTCATTTTCCGATATTGCTACCAGATAGTAACTATGATGTCTTCAGAACTATTAATACATTTCCCTGTTTTTTTGCGCAAAATACGCAAAATATATAAAGATACTGCGCATAATAATAAAACAACGACAAAACTGGTGGTAAAATGAATGAAAAAGAAACTCGCATAGAAAAAAAACACTCTGATTTTGAAGGAAAGACGATGAGTGCGCCACAGATAATGTATGACAAGCCAGTCGATCTTGATGAGAAGGACATCAGGCTGCTTGTTGCGCTT
>DAOVWP010000018.1 GCA_030636615.1 Candidatus Nanohaloarchaea archaeon | reverse complement strand
TTCTGATAACCATCTGCTTTTACTTAGTTGTTATTTAATTTTTATAAATAAGTATATTCTTATATTTAACATGGATTTTAGGAAATATCTGGATCTTGTCAAAGATGTCAGGTTCATAAAGTATGTCATGATTCTGGTTGTTGTATTTGTTTTTGTGTATTATGTATTTTCTGTATCCGGATTGTTTAATAGTAGTGATGGTTGTGGATCTGTTGAGGATGAGTTGGCTTATGCCTCATCTTCGCTTGACATATGCAGAGTTCAGACTGGTTTGCTTGAGGATGATCTGGAGAATGCAAAGGATGATTATATAAGTTGTAAAAATGCGCTTGATACACATAACCTTACTGGTCAGGTTCCCATATTTTCTGGGAATATAGAGTTAGGGAATGTTTTTGAGTGGAGCATATTTAATGGGACTAAGCTTTGGATGCTGCTAATTCTTATACCTGCAATGATTGTTTTCCAGTTGTGCAGGGTAATTCTGCAGACGAAGATGCGAAAAAAGAAGAAAAACCTGTTGTGGCTTGATGTGGTGTGGATTGCTGCAATTCTGATATATCTTTCAGGATTGTTGTTTTAGGTCATTATTTAATTTGCCAAAATTTGGTGTAATTGTGCCAAAAATTGGTAAAATATATAAATAGATGTATTTTAATATACTTGTATGAACGCAGAGGATAAAGTATATTATGCATTTTATGAGTCAAAAGAACATAGGTTGTATTTTAATCAGATAAAAGATGCGACAAAGCTGTCAAATAGCTCTTTGCAGAATGTATTGGCTAAGCTTGTGAAAGATAAAACTCTGAAAGTGGATAAGACAAAGTCAAATACATTTTATGAAATATCTGATAAAGAGTTATTCTCTTTGCGGTTTGCAGAGATCTGCATGAAAAAATTCCAGTCTTTAAATAGAGGAGTAAGGGTTCCTCTAAGTAATTTTTTGAAAAACATATCAAATAATATATTTACAATTATTCTGTTTGGTTCTGCTTCAAGAAAAGCGGAAAGAAAAGGTAGTGATATTGATATATTGGTTGTTTCTGAAAATAAAATAAATCTAGATCAATTAAAAAAGGAAATAGGGAGTATCTCTAATTATCCACTAAATATATTCTATTGTAATATTTTTGAATTGAGAATAGCGGAAGATCATCTGATAAATCAGGCAAAAAATACAGGATTTCCAATTAAAGGAGAACAAAATTTTTTTGAGGTTATTTTAAATGAATATTAATGTCTATTATTTTAATAAACAAAAACTTGATGAAAAAATTAACTTTTTTGAGAAGAATAGGCAACTAATTAAAGAAAAGCATAATTTAGGGTTGGTTTTTGCACATCTTGATAAAGCAAAACATAATTTAGAATTTTTCAATAAGAATAAAGATGATGAGAAATTCAATGATTGGCTAATAGTCATATTGTATTATGCTTTGTATCATTCAGCGCTTGCTTTGGTTGTAAATAGAAATTACACATCAAAAAATCATACTGCAACCTTGTTATTTTTGATAAAATTTTATTCAATTAAAAAAGAAGATGCAGAACTTATTGAAGAATTATCTATAAACAGAAATGATGCAGAGTTTTATACTCATTTAAAGATTGAAAGGCATACAGCAAGTTATGCAACATCATTGAGTTTTACACAGAACCAGATTACTGAATATAAAGAAAGAGTCATAGAGTTTATACAAAAAGTTGAAGATATTGTTAAAAATGAACAATAAAGTGTTTTGTCTTTAGTATTAACAGCAGTATAATTTGTTGAATTTCTGACCCTTTTTCACTTTGCCGAAAGGGTTGCCGTATTTGCGGATGTTAATGATCATCTCTTTTCCTGCATCGGTCTCAATCCCTCTTTTTATCAGTTCGCTCCGCATTTTGCTGATATTGAGATCAACATCGTTCGGACATTCTTTTTTGCAGGCAGAACAGATTGTGCAGTTTATGAAAATTGCGCTGAGTTCCTGATCTGTCAGGTTGTTCAGGTTTTTCTTTTCAGCGATAGCTTTCAATCTTGGACCCATAGATTCTGTCAGGTAGTTTTTGTATATCGGGCAGTTTGTCTTGCACATCCCGCATAGTGTGCATTTATCAGTTTCGTTGTTGTTCATGTATCATATCCCTCTTGGTTGCATATCTATTATCTTGTTCCTGTTGAAGATGTTTTTTGGATCGTATCTTTTCTTGAGCTTTCTGATTTTTGTTTTTTCCTTTTCGCTGAGATATTCTTTTTTAGATAGTCCGATACCGTGTTCTCCGCTTACTGTTCCGCCAACTTTTTTGACAAGAATAAACATCTTTTTTATCTTTTCAGCATGATTTTTCCTGAATCTGGGATGAAATATCCCATAACCAATGTGGCCAAAGCTTGGGATTCGCATCTTGTCGAGCCATTCAAGAAAGTATTCCTGATATTTTGGAGGAATCCATGGATCTTCAAATATGATGAATTTTTCTTTTCCAAGAGATGCGCCAATCCCTTCTCTCAATGTCTCGATTTTTGTTATTTCTTCTTCTTCTCTTATATCTCCTGTGTCGTCTGATACCTCGATAATCAGATGATATCTATTGTCTTGTTTCATAAGTCTTGATGTTATCCTGTCTATGTATTCTATGGAAAGGATGTTTTTGTTGTAGCGATATTCGTTGACTTTGTCTATCAACTCTTTTGGTGTGTTTAATTTGAAGTGGAAGTATGAATGTTCTTTTGGCAGATCTGTTAGTTCAAGTGTTGCCTGAGTGATTATCCCAAAAATTCCTTCACTTCCGCAGAATGATTTTATGTTCATGGTGTTGTAGGTCTTGTCTTCTCCTGTGATTATCTCTATCTCTTCGATCCAGTTTTTTGTCTTTCCATATTTTATGGCATGCATACCTGCAGCATTGGTTGCTATCATACCACCTATTGTTGCGATTTTGTGGCTTGCAGGTTTTATCGGAAATATCAGGTTATATTTTTTCAGAGCGTTGTTCAACTCGTTTACAGTCACGCCAGGTTCAACTATGACAGTCCTTTTTTTTGGGTTTATCTTAAGGATATGGTTCATTCTTGAGAGGTCAATGACTATTGATTCATCCGGTATGCATCCCCCACAGAGGCCTGTACCTGCACCGCGCGGGACAAGGTCGTACTTGTTATTCAGAGCTGTTTTTATTATGTTTTTGATCTCTTCTCTATCTGTTGGCCAGATTATAAGAAGAGGGTGACCTGATTTAGATGATGCGTCTGTAGAATAGCTTAGTTTGTCCAGTCTTGAGTCTGATACATTTGTTTTTCCTACAATGCGTTCCATCTTTTCTTTGATATTAAACATCATGGTGATCAGTCTTTTATTTGAACAGCTCGCTCAGTTCAATGATTTTCAGATTCTTTGGCGCGTTTTCGGTAAAATGTTTGTAGCACATAGGACAGGTTGTCACAAGCTGTTTTGTCTTTACCTGTTTCAGAAGATCTTTTGCAATACTATTTGAGAGTTTTGGGTTATTTGTCTTGAGACCGCCTCCAGCGCCGCAGCATGAAGTGTTCTCTTTGCTGTTTTGAAAATCTATCACTTTGAAACCAAGCGTTTCAAGGATAATTCTTGGTTCTTCTGTTATCTGTGATTTGCGTCCAAGGTGGCAGGGATCGTGGTATGTTATTTCCTTGTTATTATGTATCCTGTTTATTTTGCTGAGATTTTTTGCAAGAATCTGAGTTATGTGATATGCTTTTACTGTATTGCTGAAATTGGAGTTGAACATGTATGCGCAGGAAGGGCAGTTGGTGATTATCTTTTTGATACCATAACTTTTGAAGAGTTCTATCTGCTTGTTTTTCAGTTTTTCAAAGTCTTCAATGTATCCTGCATTGATTACAGGCGATCCGCAGCAGTAGAATTTAGGTATAGTGATATAGTCAATATTGAGGTTGTTAAGAATTTTCTTGTACTTGTTTTCTATGTTTGGAAGAGTGAAGTGTGTCAGGCATCCTGAGAAGTATAAGGTGTTTCCGGGATCTACAATGTTTGCGATTGTTTTTTTCAGTTCTGAAAGCATAAGGGATATTAAGCGCATAATTTTAAAAATAGTTACATTTTTCTTAGTTTTTGTATACGCTCATCTATCGGTGGATGGGTTGCGAATAGTTTTGCTGTGAAACCCTTTGTTTTTCTGAAAGGAGTTGATATGAACAAGTGGGCTGTGGCTTTGTTTGCTTTGTCTACAAGAGGATCAGGGTCTTTTCTGATTTTTTCAAGGGCTGAGGCAAGACCTTCAGGGTAGCGGGTAAGTGATGCGCCGCTTGCATCTGCCATGAATTCTCTTTTCCTGCTTATGGCAAGTCTTATCATCTGGCCAATCAGGGGTGCAAGGATTGCAAGAGCAAGTCCGATTACTATGAATATGATTGCTGCCTGTCCACCTCCTTCCCTGTTGTCGCGTCTTCCGCCAATACTACCCCATAGGAAAGATCTTAGCAGGAAGTCGCTTAGAAGTGTGACTACGCCAATAAGTACAGTTGTAAGCATCATCATCCTTATATCGTAGTTCTTGATATGGGACATCTCGTGAGCTATGACACCTTCAAGTTCCTGTCGGTTCATCTTGTTGAGAAGACCTGTCGTGACTGTGACTGAGGCATGCTCGGGGTTCCTACCGGTTGCAAAAGCATTAAGGGCTGAGTCGTTTATCACATATGCTTTTGGAGTAGGTACACCTGCAGCAATTGCGAGACCTTCTATTGTGTGGTACAAGTGAGGGTATTGCGCTTTTGTGACTGGTTTTGCGCCGCTCATCTTGAGGATCATGGAATCTCCACGGTAAAAGGTCATGATTGTGTAGATAAGCGCGAAAATCACTGCCATTGATATGCCTAATGTCGGTGAGTTGTAGACAAACCCTAAGGCTGTGCCCATGCCCGCTATCAGGATTATGAAAAAGAAGACAAGGATATAGGATTTTATCTTGTTTGTCCTTATCTCATCAAACATATTTATCATATTTTGTAATCCCCTTTAAAAACTGACTTTTACATTCTTCTTTTCTTCTTCGTTTGCTTCAAAGAGTTCTTTTTCCTTAAAATTGAAAGTGCCTGCGATGATATTATTTGGTATTGTCTGGATTTTTGTGTTGAATACCATTACCATGTCGTTGTAGTGCTGGCGTGCGTATGCGATCTTGTTTTCTGTTCCTGAGATCTCTTCCTGAAGCTGGATGAAGTTCTGGCTTGCCTTGAGATCCGGGTAGTTTTCTGATACTGCGAATAGTGATTTGAGCGCGTCGCTGAGCATGTTTGATGCGTCTGCGCTTTCTTTTACACCTGTTGCGTTCATCATTGATGTTCTTGCTTTTGTGACATTTTCAAGTGTACTCTTTTCATGTTTCATATAGCCTTTGACTGCTTCTACAAGGTTTGGAATAAGATTGCTTCTTCTCTTGAGTTGGACATCTATCTGCGCCCATGAATTGTCAACCTGGTTTCTTAATCTTATGAGACTGTTGTATATCAAGATTAGTATTGCTATGATTACTACTGTTCCGATTCCTAAAATCATTCCCAATTCCATGATATTCACCGTTTTGTTAAATTAAAATCTTATTTTTTAATATGTTTTGGTTGTGTTTTTTGTTTAGTTTTTTTGTGTTTGTCATGTAGTTTTGCAAGAGATACTATAAAAAGACTTTCTGCCCAGCCGAGCGGCGTGTTTTGGTTAGGCACTTCTGTGTTGGAAAAATATAGTTCAGGTATCTTACCTTTCTTTGTTATTGTCTGTGTCGCTTTGTTGAAATAGTACTCTGCTTTTTTCTTGTCATTTCTTTGGCTGTAGATGATTGAGAGCCATGAATATCCGAAGCACCATTCAGCCTCTTCTGAGTGACCATCCATGTTCTTGTTGTAGTAATAATCATTCTTGTATCTTATCACTCCCCGATTTTTCACAAGATGATATTCTATATTTTTCAATATTTCATCCTGCTGTTTTTTCGTGACAATATTGTAAGGATATATCAGAGATAAGAGAGCAAGGTCAACAAATTTGTGCTTTGATTCTCTTGGTAGCATTGCTTTAAGGGTTAATTTTCCTCTTGTTATCGCTTCTGCAGGGACTTTTAAGTTTGTGTGTCTTTTTATCATCTGGAGACCTGCGACACAGGCTCCTACTGATGAAGCGTGGATCTCTTCGTCTTCTTCCCACATACCGCTGTCTTCGTCTATCCAGTATTCAAGACTCTGGAGATAATATATGAGTTTCTGGGTGATTCTTCTGTAATCTTCATTTTCCAGTAGTTTGTAGCCATGCTGTTCAAGTTCGCCAATCTTGAAGAGGATTGCTCCGACTGCATCGTTCTGTTTGTTGCCCCAGTCTTCCCAGAATTCGTCAAAAGTCTCAGGATTGTATCTCGCGTGTATGTATTCATGTTTGTGCTGTGGTTTTTTTTCTATTGCGCAGTCTATCTTTTCTTCATGTTTGAGGAATATGTTCAGGATTGCTTTGTATGTCTTTAGTACAGAGTCCCAGTCACCTGTGATTTCAAGGCCTATACACTCATAGAAATTATCGCGAAGCCAGGATTTATCGTATCCTGTGCCAACATTTTTTCTTGATGCAGCAAAGAGACCGGAAGGATATTCGAGAGATTTAAGAATACTCAGGTGATGATTTAGGAGTTTCCTGTGAGATACTTTTATTGAGCGCATGGTGTTATTTTTGTTCCTGCTGTTTTTATATTTTTGTTCGGGTGTTTGTTGTTCGAACTTATTTCCCAAACATTTTCAGCGCAGGTCTTATTGTTGCAAGGATGAAGACTATTGCATACCAGTACCATTCAAGACTTAATATCGGTTCCCAAAGTTTCGCCAGCATAAGAGTAAAACTGAACACGCTTAATTTTATAAGCTGTATGTCTCTCAAGTCAAATTTTTTTACTTTTTGGTCGGCCCAATTTGTAATTTTCATATTATTTTCACCAGTTTTTATCTACTATTCTGTTTGCTTAATTTTCTACTTTTATATTGTGTTTAATGCCAAGATGCATTATAACTTTTCTTGGCATGATCATCTCAGATATGCCTTTTATGCCAATGATGATTATGATTATGAAAAATATTGCGAAACAGGTCATAACGTAGTTATTTGTCAGTTGGTTCTGTGATATTGCAAGGGCTAGCGTTATCACATATATCAGGACTGTCATCCAGAAGTATGATCTGTAAAATCTTACCTTAATGGCTCTGTTTATGTTTATCAATTTGTCTGGTCTTTTGAAATCCATGACTCTTATAATACTTTTACTGTCGTATCTGTTGTTTTCAAACCTGTGCTGTATCTGTTCTGCCATCTGTGACTCCTTGTGCGACCAGAACATATAGTAGACATATCTTCTGCTTTCTTTTATCCAGAAAGGCAATGGGATTATTATGGAGAATGGGACAAGATAGAATGGTACATTAGCTGTGAACATGAATGAAAGCATAAGTACAAGGATACCTATGGACCAGCCGGTCGAGTTGTCAATACGGTCTATCTCTTTGTTCCTGTTCCTGACATAGCCCTGGTATATTGTTGAGATAAGTTTAGCATCTATGTTGTTGTCTGTTGATTTCCCGTCCATAAAAATGAGTTGGTCCCTTTTTGTATATATAGTTTATAATTCTAGTTTTCCAGCTCAATTCCAATTATGGTAGATGCGCCTTTTTTCATTGTTATACCATAAACTCTCTTTGCTTTCTGCACAAGCGCGCTGTTGTGGGAAATTATAAGGAATTGTGATTTTTCAGAATACTTTGTAACAAGATCTCCTATCTTTTTTGAGTTCTCTGTATCAAGAGCGGCGTCTATCTCATCCAGGATATAGAAAGGGGATGGTTTGTAGTTCATTATTGCAAAGAGAAATGCAATAGAGGTCATAGTCTTTTCGCCGCCGGAGAGAGCGTCTATTATCAGCAGTTTCTTGTCTTTCGGCTGGGCTTTTATTATAAGGCCGCTCTCTACATTGTTTTCATTTTCAAGTTCAAGGCTTCCCTCACCTTCTGCAATTGCCTGATATATTTTTGTGAATTCTTTGGAAATATAGTTGAAAGTTTCTATGAAGAGTTCTTTTCTCTTTTTTTCAATCTCTTCTATCATATCTATTATTGTTTTTCTTTCTTCCTCAAGTTTGTTTATCTTTTTTTCAAATTCATCATAATCTTCTCTGAATATTTTGTATTCTTCAATCGCTTTCATGTTGATCGGTCCGAGTTGTCTTATCTGTCTTTCAATTTTGCTCAACTCTCTTTCAAGTTTTTCCGGGTCACTTTTTGTCAGGTCTGCGCGGTCTTTATATTTTTCATATGGGATAAGCAGGTTATCGTATTCCGCTTCAAGTCTTGCTCTTCTGATTCTTAGATCCTGGAGTTCTTTTTCAAGAAGGATTGATTCTTCCATATTGGTTCTTCGATTTTTCTTTATGTTGTCAATCTTTTCTTTTAGATCAAGTTTTTTTGTTTTTTTGACTTCCAGTTCTTTGCTATCTTTTTCATCGCCTTTTTCTTTTTCAAGTTTTATCTTTTCAAGGTCTGTTATCTCAGTGTGAAGGTCTTTAATGGATTGTTCAAGGCGTTCTTTCTCATCTTCATATCTTTTTATACTGGAGAAATCCATCAGGCTTTCTGATCTTTTCTGTCCTTTCCTGCTTCCGCCGCTTATTGATCCTTCCGGGTCAAACTGGTCGCCGTCAAGGGTGACTACTTTGAGTCCTCTTACTTTTTTTGCGGCGTCCATGTTTTCAGCGATAAGGGTGTCTTTGAAGACCTGCCGGAATGCTTTATCGTGAATTGGGTTGTAATCTATCAGGTTTATGGCATAATCTATGAAACCAGGCATTCTTGCGGCAATTTTTGATTTCTCTGAAGTCCTGTATAGGTTCAGTCTCTCAAGCGGAAGAAGTCTTGCCCTGCCAGCATTATTTTCTTTGAGATATCTTATGCAGGAGATTGCGGTATTCTCGCTTTGCACAATTATATCGTTCAGGTGGGATTTTGCAGTTGTCTCTATTGCGAGTTGGTATCTTGGCTCTACTGACATCAATGTGGAAATGGTTCCTTCTATCCCTGCGATATCGCTGTCAAGAATAGTTTTTACTGCGTGGTTTCTGATATCCTGAGTCTTTGTGTTTTTCATTATGGTCAGGCTGTTTATCATCTCTTCAAGTCTTTTTATCTCTCTGTAATATGATTCCATTTTTGAGCTGCGCTCTACTATACTTCTTTCTATCTTTATCCGGTCGTTGTCTTTTTT
>DAOVWP010000085.1 GCA_030636615.1 Candidatus Nanohaloarchaea archaeon | reverse complement strand
GTCTGATAATCACACAACAACAACAAACACATTAAAAGATTTTATCTAAATAATAATATTATGGACAAATCTGAGTTGATAGAAAAATTCATGTCAAACAATATCCTTATTGATAATGACGGACTTTCGTTTCTATGCTCAACAAACTACAATATCAACAATTTTATTTCAGCCTGTATTGCTGCCGACAATCTTTTTCTTGATAAGAACTCAGTAGAAGATTTCCTCAAGACACTTGATGAAAAAGACAAAAAACAAGAGCAAAAAACAACAATACAACCATCAATATCAAAACCATCAACCCATAACAGATCAAAAGATTATGATTCTTCAGTTATAGTTCACTCTATACCTGAAGACAATACTATACCAAAACCAAAAAATGTCAACTCTTTTTCCGGCTACTTTGCCGATCGGTACGAAAAGATCAAAAACATACTCTTCAATCGCCCCTCTTTAAAAGGATCAAGATCTCTCAACTCAATTACACAAACGACAAACGATAGAAACGTATCAGTAATAGTTATGATAAACTCTGTCGGAACTTCAAAAAACGGTCACACAATACTTGAGATTGAAGATATGACTGCTAAGCTGACTGCTATAATAATGAAAGATAAACTGATCGGTCAAAATATGCTGATAGCTGATGAAGTTGTGGGTCTAATAGGTTCCCTCAGCAACGGCACACTTTTTGTCAATGATATAATATTTCCGGGTATACCAAAAACTTTCAGGAAGAATCACATAACAGATCCACTAAGAGCAGTATTCATATCAGATCTTCATATAGGAAGCAATGAATATCTCCCTAAAGTAGAAGAGAGATTTCTCAAATGGGTCAATGGAACAAGCAAAGATGCTTCAGAGATAAAATATATTTGTATTGCAGGCGATGTTGTTGATGGTGTAGGCATTTACCCTGACCAGAAAGACGACCTGAAAATAAAAAACATATTTGACCAGTACAACACATTTGAAACATTTATAGAAAAAATTCCGGATCACATCCAGATAGTAATATGTCCAGGAAACCATGATGCAGTAAGGCAAGCAGAGCCCCAGCCACCATTTGACAGCCATTACTTTCCAACAATCTCAAAATTCAGAAACGTGCATCTTGTTCAAAATCCATGTTCTTTATCTCTGCACTCTTTTGACAATAATCCAGGGATAAATGTTCTTATGTATCACGGCTACAGCTTTACAAGCCTTAACAATGCTGTGCCGGATCTTAGAAAACACGGAATATCGAACCCAAAATTCCTTCTTAAAGAACTCATAAGAAAAAGACACCTTGCGCCACTTTTCGGATCAACCATAATAACACCGAAAAGTTCAGATGATCTGGTAATAAACAGCATCCCCGACATCTTGCATACAGGTGATCTCCACGGTTTCTGCATAGATTCTTATGAGAATAAGATAGACTTGTTTTCAACCTCAACCTTTCAGGGTCAGACATCTTTTATGGATCGTGTTGGTCACACAGCTAATCCTGGCAAAGTGATTCATGAGAATCTGATGACAAGACAGATCGGCTATGAAACATTTTATTGAGAGCATAAACACACAAAGAAACCCGAAACTATCAATAACAACAAAAAATAATTTATACTATTTATAAAATTAGTAAATCAGACATTGAATAATCAATGCCTGACTTAGTGTTTGGACTTTTTGAAATTTCAATTTGAGGGAATAATATATATGTGCTTATACTTGCTTATATAGTTATTGTAATGATTGACTTTGTGTAAAAGGCCTTATAATCTTGTGTGTTTTTGGTACTTCCAAAGATTTTTTATATTCTTCAATCAATTTATCACAATTGTGTATAGCAGTTATTCTCTGTGTAGAATAATTCTTACTGTGTTTTTTAGCTACAAAACATATATCTACACTCCCACCATTATAAGGAGCCTCTATCCATTCAGACATATAACGCTCATAAGTGCCTTTTCTATTCAGACCATCAGGATATTTATCTTTTATTTTTATTCTGAACTCAACTTTATCTTTATAATCTTTCTCTTCTATCCAGATTATTGGTGTTGTTTCTTTTTCCATATCAATCACATCTCAGCAAAGCAAGACAGGAAATATATATGTTCCTGTTTTGATACCTCTTTAGCCCAGCGTAAATATTTTATGTAACTCTTCATCTTTATTAAGGTTGTTATGATACTAGCTTTATCTAAAAAGCCTATATATTGCTTGACTTTTTCTATAAAATCGACTTCATAGGCAAAGCTGAAATGATTTAAGAAATAAAATTCTTTCTAAAAATAAACAAACTAAAATATATATAATTTATAATATATATTAAAAAATAACTATAGAAATATACATATCAAACAACATAAATCACTCAATAGCTTCATTATCAAGTTCCTTAATTTTTATAGTCTCTGCAATTTCAGACCACAAATATTTCATATCTACCGGATTATTGAATCTGATAAGGATATTTTTTCTCCGATCATTTTTATCAAGATCTTCAATATCAAACTCATCAACATTGTCCGCAGCCTTCAATTTATCTTCAAGCTCTTTTTTTGCTATATCAACCACAAATTCAACCGTTGTTACAAACATTTTAACCCTCTAAGATATAATTATATATCAACATATAAAAAATGTTTCAGAAACTATATAAATATAATCTCTATCTCCTTTATAAATCTTATTGCTCCAACTCAAAATAATCCATATACTCAGTTTTTAAAATTTCCCCCTAAATAATTTAATATGAACATAGATCAGGATTACAAGAATTACTTTTCATTCCTTGACAATTACATCGAAAAAGCATATTCAACAGCAAAAAAAGCAAGGATGCTTAACAAAGATCCTGAACCGCACATAGATATCCCTGTTGCAAAAGATCTCGCCGCAAG
>DAOVWP010000074.1 GCA_030636615.1 Candidatus Nanohaloarchaea archaeon | reverse complement strand
TTCATTTTTCAATGATTTTTTGGGTTTTGATGATTTGAGAGATAATTTGAATGATGTTGATGTTGTCAATAAATCTGTGGTTGAGGAAGATGGCACAGAATATTATCTTTTTGAATTTGAATATGGGGATCAATCAAAAGGGTTGGCAGTAGATTTAGTTAAATTCAATACCGATTTGATGTTTATTGAGTCTGTGGAGCAGAATTTTTATAGTCTTTTTGAATTTGAATTTAATTTTGAATTTATTAGCCTGAATGAAGAGGTTTCAATAGATCTGCCTGAAGAAGCTCAGGAGATATTTCTGAAAAATGGAGATGATAAATTTGAAACATCCAATAAAACCAAGACTTTTTCCTTATATGGAGAAGAGATTCAAGAAGGGGTCCCTTTTTACAATCCTGCTAATCCTGAAGATTGTGTATACAGTGTACTTTTATCTTGTGAAATTTTTGAGAATGGATGTGATGATGATAATATTATAGATATCTGTGAGAATTACTGTATTAAGACTAATGGAAGACTCCAGGGTACTGGAGTATTTTTACGATTAAAACATGAGGGTGTAGCCTATGCGATTCAGTGTTCTTGTGATCAATGTTTATCATCTGAAACATGAGAAAAAAACTTTGCTATAGTTATATTATAGTGATACTATAATAGATAAATCTTGTGTTAACTTGTGTTATAAGACTTCTAACTTTAAATTTTTCTCTGTATAATAATAGTATAGAATAGTATAGAATATAATTGAGGTGCTGTTATTATGGATGAAGTAATTGAGAAAGCTCAGGATTTTGTGCTTAAAAAAAGAGGAAGAGATTTGTTTTTTGGCTATGAACACGCTGAAAAAGTTAGGATGAATGCGCTTTATCTTTCTGAAGTGCTTGGAGGTAATACGCATATAGTACAGTTGGCGGCAGTGCTGCATGATGTGGCTTTTGACGGGAAGAATCTTGCGTCATATGCTATCGGGAGCGCGAACGATGCGAAAAGTTTTCTTATGTCGCTAAATTATCCAGAAAAAGAGACTAACAGGGTTATGATGATAATCAAGAAACATGACTCTAAAGTCTGGCAGGATAATTTCAAGCCGGAGACACTTGAAGAGAAGATTGTTGCAGATGCGGAGAATATTGAGAGGCTTTCGCCGATGGGAATATTTCGGCATGTTGCAGTCTGTAAAAGTATGGCTTATTCAGGGAAGGAGATTATAAGGTCTGTTGTATCTCAGTTTGAAGCCGATAAGAATAATCTTTTTTTTGATGCAACAAAAAACAAAGTTGAGTTTGATAAGGCTCTGCTTGAGCAATTTGTCAAAAGACTTCTTGAGCAGTCGAAGCTGTGATTATAGATGATGAATTCAATTGTTGTGGATTTTCTTAAGGAACGCCTCAATGAGAATGATTTTGATTATGCTGTGATGGTTGCAAATACTGCAAAGACTATCTCTAAAAGTATACCTTCTGTTAATATGGAATTGCTTGTTATTTCTTCTTATCTTTCAAATGTGTGCTGGATCAGGTATGAGAAAAGTATTGAGAATATTGGGAATATGGGTAGCTTGAGCTCTGAGATGGCTAAGGAAATTCTTGAATCTATGAAGTTTTCTGAAAAGTCTGTTGGAGCTATATGTGATAGCATATCTAAATCCTGCTGTGCGAATAATGATACTGCAGAGCAACAGGTTCTCTTTGAATCTGTACTAATTTGTCGAATTGGAGCAAGGGGATTATATTACTGGGGTTCTGTCCTTGGATTTGATAAATATCTTGAGATGCTTCCTGCTTTTTTAGATGATGCTGAGATGTTTATCATGAGTGAGAAAGGGAAGGCTCTTGCTGCTGAAAGAGTTGCGTTTTCAAGGAATCTTTTGAGTTCTTTTCGCAGAGAAATTGAAGAGATTGGGTATATCTGATTATGCAGTATTTCAGTTTTTACTTTGTTGGTATCGAAAAAACAGAAAACATATAAAGATTTACTTGTATATATTTATAGATAATTATGGGATTACTAAATGCTGTTGTGAATTTGAAACCCATTGCATTTAGATTTATCTCCGTGATGCATACTCTGTATCTCTGTGTTCTAGGTACCGGGAAAAGCATTTAGGGGATGATTCAAAAACTTTTTTGAAACAGAAGATGACCCTTCGACTCTCGTGTTCTTGAAAATTGATTCTTAGCTAGCTTTTGCAACATCTTGTTGTTTTGAGTGGGGTGGCTGCTTGTTTTGGAATGGATGATCTTTGATCTTTATTTGATATGGATCTGATTGTCCACAGAGTAAGTTGATTGAAATGGAAATGCCAGATTATTCAGATAGGGACAGAATACTTCAGAGTGAGGAGTTTAAGGAATTGTCTAAGGATATGTATGTGCCATATTTTATGCGAAATGAAGTTCCGGACAATGCTGTAGATCCTGAGCTTGGTTTTTTTAGTCTTCCTCTTTTTGAGGAAGTATATAGATCTATGGGGATGAGTGGGGAAGATCCTGTTGAGTTTTTTGAAAAGTCCTGGTCTGAATATAGAGCTCGTAAGAAAGGTATACCTTTAAAGGATAAGTATAATATAAAGAACCGGATGCTGTCTTATTTTGGTATTGCTCCTGACGGATACAGGATTTATGATCTGCAGACACCTTTTGGTGATATGTTATATAATCAACTTATTTTCATGCAGATGTATAAGACATCAAAAGAGTGTGTTGAAAAAGATCTTATGAATGAGAAGCAATTAGCTCTAGTCAGGACTGGACTTGTTCGATCAAGTAGGCGCTTTATGGTTCTGAGGGATAAGCAATTTGATGTGTTCAATGCAGGTATAGATGACTATGATGGTGATGATATAGCTAAAGATGGACTCAGGAGTATTCTTGATGCTGTGCATAATTTCTATTGTGAGAAAGTAGATGGTGCACTTCCTGAAGATATTATAGATGAAGTGAAACGAATGGATGAGATTTATGATGGTGTTCGCAGGAAGGAGATTATGCTGGAAGGGAAGCAGATTTATGTTCCTGTTAGTGAGCCTGAATATGATATAAATTGTGATATTGTTGATGCGGAAATTCTGGATCTTGATATGGATACTATATTTGAGGGGCTTAAGGAAGTCAAAGATAGACTTAATAATGCAGAGGCTTGATGAAATATGTATGATGAAATAGGAATTGAAAAGCTTATATCTAATATGATTAAGCGGAAGGAAAATAAGAAGAATGATGATATAATTGATTCGGATACGCCTGTTACATATATCTATGGGCTTTTTACAACCGGCTGGGAATTTTCTGATCTGAGAACAGATGATGATTTTGCATTGTATAATCTGATTGATGAGCATATGAGAATAATCAATAAGTTTGGTGTGGAAAATGTAGGTGATGTCTTTTTGCCAAATGATGCAATGTATAAGTCTGTGTGTTTTATTATGAATTATCTGAAAGAGGGATATATTGAAGAATCTGAGAGCAGAGGTGAAAAGCCAAGTGATGATGGTCTTGCGCAGTTTGAGCTGAGCAGGGATGATTTTGAAAAATATTATGAGGACT
>DAOVWP010000055.1 GCA_030636615.1 Candidatus Nanohaloarchaea archaeon | reverse complement strand
TGATTACTCCATAAGCTTGCCTTTTTTATTAAAGAATGTGACTTCGAGATCAAAGGGTTCTGCTGAAGGTATTTCAAGAACTTCTGCGCATTGGTAACCTTTTCTTGCGCCAAATCTTGCATTCTGAGTAGTTGTTTCGATACGCAGTCCAATGTCTTTTTTTTCTATTGAAAAGTTTTTCAGTTTTAGTTTCAATTTTTGTACTGTCTGTTCCAGAGATTCGCCTTCTTTTGCAAAGATCACTCCTTTTTTTATCAGCCCGTTTTTTTGGACTATCTCGAAATCTTTTTTTATGTTTTTTGCCCGGTTTTTCAAGCGGTTCCAGTATTGGTAGTCGTACTTGTTGCTGGACGTGCAAAAATGGAGTACTGTGTGTTTCAGTGGTTGTTTGATTGAGTCAAGGACATATTTTGCTGTTTCATAACTTCCTTTTACTGTATACAGATTGTCGTCTGTGAGTGTAAAACCTTTTTTTTGCATGTTATCAGAGTTTGTATCAGAAAATTCCAACTCATTCAGGTTTATGAAATCAACTTTTAGCTTATCACTTTCTTTTATAAGTTCTGTAACCTGTTTGATCTCTTCGGGTATTACCGGTATCTCAATCGTGAGCGTCCAGTTGAATTCTCTTGCTTTTTTGATTGTATGATTTATACTGAATGAGTGGAAACGTATCTCGTCAAGGCCTGAGTCGTGCAGTCTTTTCAATTCTGTTTTGTTCAGATCATCTCTGCAGGTATAAAGGTGGATGTTAAAGTTTTTACCGAAAGTTTTTTTGAGAAGAGTGATGTAGAGGATTGTATTTTCTATATCAAGCAGGGGTTCGCCACCAGTTATACCAACACCCCCAGATCCACAGGTATTTATCTCTTCTATAATGTCGCTGTCTTCTTTTACCTGTTTTTCGTTGATCCACATTGAAGTTTTGCCTTTTCTCTTTTCAGAGATTGGACAATAGTAACATGATTTGTTGCATTTTCCTGTTATGAATAAGACTGATTTTCGTCCTGATATACAGAGCGAGCATGCTCTTGATATGTCTCCTGTGCTAAGCGAATCGCCTTTTGTCTTTATAATTTTCATGATTAGAGATAATAGAGTAGCGATAATTATATAAATTATGGACACTAAATTAAGATTAGTGATTTATATGAGTAATGTTAACCTATATAGTTTTGTTATATGTTGTAACTGTATTGTTAGCTTTGCTTCCATTAAACTTATACCAAATCATTTTAACGCTGTGATGACCTCCTGGGGACTCAGAGAATGATGCGGGATGATTCTATAAGTTTGATGTTTCTTTGAAATCTGTTCAAATGATGACCGCGAAAATCTAAATTTATCTGTAGAGGTTTTTACACGGCAAAGATATTGTTGTTATTAGATTAGTCTTTTTTCTATGTCGTAGTGTATTGAATGAGGATAAGAAGGTGAATATGATGAAAGCAAAAGTTATATGCAAAAAGTGTAATTCGCAGATTGAGTGGCAATGGGGCAACCTTGTCAGTAAGTGCGATTGCTGCGGTGCCATACTCTGTATAAAGGACGTTACGATAGATAAGGAATCGAGGCAGGAATTCATGCCTCTTTCCTGAGTAATATGAATAATGAAGGATGTAAGTTGAAATATTGTGGATGTGAAAAAAATGAAGCTTGGAAAATGCGCAGAATGTGTTAGTGTTGAGTATATAATTTATTTCGTGTAGTCATTTTCCTATTTTTTTGAGATTTTGTTATTCTTTTGTTCTCTCAAAAATCCTGTTGATGTTGAATTCTTTTCCGTCAAGGTAAAATTGCGGTTCTTTCATTACCTGATCAACATGGATCTTTGCATAAACACTACCGCCGAACCATGCATTTGAACCGATTGCAACATGGGCTGAGCCGAGTATCTTTTCGTCAATTATCATATTTCCTGAGACCTGCGCTTTTGGGTTTGTGCCAATACCAAGTTCTGCAAGACGTCTTATTCCCCAAGGATATTTTGAGTTGATCTCTGCCCATTCAATCGTTTCTCTCAATTTTTCTGCTCCAGAGTTACCGCCAATTATTCTGACAACATCACCACCTTCAACAATCAACTCTATCGGTTCAGTCAGTAGAGTTGTACCATGTATGTTTTTTGAGCTGAGATCAATCACTGCGCGGCCTTCAGCCTGTTTCTTGAGCGGAGCCAGATAAACTTCACCGCAAGGCATGTTTCCACCAGTTCCCGATTCAGTATAATTGCCGTCATTGATATGTATTGTGCTTTTTTTGATTTTGAGAGTAAGATCTGTTCCTCTATCTGTTGTGACTCTGATTTCATCTGCTTTTATCAATTCATCTTTTATAAGAGCGCATCTTTCTTTCATTTTGTCATAGTCAATATCAAGCGATTCAATAAATCTGTTGAAATCTTCAGTTCTTAAATCACGCATACCTGTTGTTGAAATGTATCTGTGCATATTTTCTTTTGCGAATTTCCTAAAACTCTTCCCAATGTATTTTGTAGTACCTACTTTTCCTGATACGCAGACAATTATTATGCTTTTTTCTCTAAGCTCTTTCATATTTCTTGATGCTTCATCCGATGCTTTTTCTCCCAGTTTGAGCGGTTCCTGTATAACTACTTTCAGATTGAGATTAAGTTCTTTGGCGGCGATAGCGTATCCTGATGAGAGCATTGGGGCAATTTGCTGATTCTCGTATCCATTATCTGTGATAAGAAGGATATTTTCTTTTTTTGTTGCGCCAAGACAGTTTATCAATATTTTTTTGAAAACTTCTTTTTTCCTGTCAACGTCGTCAATAAGATTGAGTGAACTCAGGTGAGACAGGAGTGTTTGTTCCATTGATTTTAATTGCTGTCGTGAATTTATTTAAGTATATATTTTTCAATAGTTATTAGGCGGATATTGGATGAAAGAAATTCTTGGACTTACTGAAATTGTGAAAGTGCACGGAAATGATAAAGTCGTGGAAGTTGCTGCAATCTGCGATACCGGAGCGACAAAGACATCAATTGATAAGGATATTGCGGATAAACTATCGCTTGGGCCAGTCATCGGCAGACAGAGAGTCAAGAATCCAAGCTTTGATCAGAAAATCGTAAGGCCAATTGTTGCGTCGAAGATTGAGATTAAAGATAAGGTGTTTGATGTCAGGGCAAACATTCAGGACCGCTCACATATGACACATAAGATAATAATCGGAAGGGATATACTTCATAATAATTTTATAGTGGATGTATCACTCAGCCATTCAGGATATAAGGTCGAGTCTCTGAAGGATGAGGAGACAAGGGGATTTCTCAATTCTGCCAGATATGTTGAGAAGGAGTAAGTTCTTATGGGTCTGTTCTTAGAGGATAAGTCAAAGGCGCTTGCAAATCTTGAGAATGCAAAAAATAAGGAATGGTTTGACGAGCGGTTTGAAAATATAATAAAATTTCTTAATTCTATTGAAGATGTATATACTACTTCATGCTGCAGCGGAAGAATTTCTGTGTATCATATTGATATGAAGGATTCAAAGAAAGAGCATGAGTTTCTTGGAAAGTTTCATGAGATTCCTGATTTTGATGATATTTTATCAAGCGTCTCTTCTGCTTCGAAAGATGTTGTGTATTATACAGTTGATCCTGCAATATTACATGTTTGCTGCAAGGATCTGTCTGCTGCTGAGAAAGTTCTTGATTGCGCATATTTTTCAGGGTTCAAGAGGTCAGGTATATTTCAGCTGAAAGGGAAGATCATGATTGAGGTCAGAGGCGTGGATGGGTTCAGGGTTCCGCTAAGTGGTTTTGAGAAGCGGTTTGTTGATGAGGATTATCTTCGGTTTCTGCTTGATTTTTCTGCAGTGAAGCTTGAGAAGAACTGGGCTAAGATGGACAGGTTCTATGCAAAACTTAAAAAGGTTTTTTGTTAATTTATATTTAGTGATGTTTCTGTATGATGTTGGGTGTTTTTGTTGATCTGTGACTTGGAAGTGCTGGATAAATATGAGAAAAAGATATATTTTGATAAGATTAAAGAAGTTGACAGGAGTATAGGTCGAATTGGTCGCTTGAATTATAGAGTTAAGATAATACATTCTAAATTTCTTCTCGATGTTGTTGATGGGTTATTGGCTGAATATTCTTTAGGTCCTGACTACGCAACGCTTAAATATGTCGCAGAGTAATCTGTTGTTCATGGGAGAAATTGCATTGGCTCCAATGGAGCGGATACTTAAGAATGCCGGCGCTGAGCGAGTATCTGAAAGCGCTGCAAAAAGGTTTGCTGAAGTGGTAGAAGGACTTGCGCAGGAAATCGGTGAAGGGGCTGCGAAGCTTTCAAAACATGCCGGAAGAAAGACTGTCAAAAGGGAAGATATAAGACTTGCAAAGAAACTCTGAGATTTTATTTTTGTTGTTATTTTTTGTTTTTGTGATATACTATGGTTTCTGTTATATCTGGTGGGAAGAAGGAAGAGGTTGTCGGCAGGTTTTCAACTGTGGGCGATTTGCTCAAATCTATGAATATCAATAGTGTGAGTGTTCTTGTGAAAATTGGCGGAGATATTGTAACACTTGATGAGAAAATCAAAGCATCTGATACTGTGGAGATTATTAGGATTGTCTCAAGGGGATAGTTCGTCTCTTATCTCTGCAGTTATCCGACCCCTGTTCCAATCAGTCACTATCTGTTTACACATCCTTATTGTATCAGGAATGCCGCCTTTAAGAAGGCAGCCTCTTTTTTCAGTAAGCTTTTGGAGAAAGAGTGAAGGATCTTTTTCGTCAATCTTGTATAGTTCGGCAAGATTATTTTTTGT
This sequence comes from Candidatus Nanohaloarchaea archaeon, assembly GCA_030636615.1. Taxonomy (GTDB): domain Archaea; phylum EX4484-52; class EX4484-52; order EX4484-52; family GLR71; genus DAOVWP01. The sequence goes on along the minus strand of DAOVWP010000055.1, from coordinate 36 downwards.
GTTCATGATTGTGTTGAGCATTTCTATTGTTTCATC
>DAOVWP010000138.1 GCA_030636615.1 Candidatus Nanohaloarchaea archaeon | reverse complement strand
GACACCGTTTCCCGGAACAAAGCTTTATCAGAGGCTAAAAGATGAAAATCGTCTTACACACACAGATTATCCTAATGATTGGGTATATTATGATGTAGGGCATTTATTGTTCAAACCAAAAAGCATGACATCCGAAGAATTGTTGCATGGTACTTATGATGTCTACAAGGAAACAACATCTATATCTTCAAGCTTTAGAAGAGGCCTTGTATCGCTTATGAGAACGAAAAACATCTATACCTCTGCAACATCTTATTTATGTAATCGCGGATATGGTAGTTTATTTATAAAAAAATTAGAAAAACAGATTTAAACACAACATCTCAAAATCCTAACCTTTACTGCAATGTTTCCAGATAAGCTCAAAATCTTTCTTATAACCGTCAGAAATTGTTTTGCTCTCTATCACTACAATCATCGGCTTTTCTGTAATTATCTGGAACGCAACTTTGTCTCCATAGATGAATGTTGTCGCAGAATTGGTATACTCTTTCGGCAAAAATCTTATATCTGCATTCAATTTCATAAGGTCTGTATCTTTTGCTTCTTCAATCGCGATTATCCTGATCTCTGTTTTTTTCTTTCCTTCCCTGATTATTCGCGGACCGAAATATTCCAATACTGTAAATATTTTGCCCGTCGCATTCAATATATAGAGTTCATCAAATTTTAGCACATCAAGCGTAAATGATTTCAGTCCTTCCTTCCCTTCATAGACCTCAACATTCCCTTTGGCTTCAGGAACCTTTTGGATCTTTTTCAGCTTTGGAATGATTGATGTAATAAAATCTTCTTTTTCTTTTATCGGCGTCAGCAGGTTCTCCGGCTTCCCGGCGGAAAAGATTTTTTTGCCGTCCTTGATAACATGATTGACAAGCCCTTTTTCAATAAGATTGTCCAGCACATTATATGTCACAGATCTGTCAAGACCTGTCTTTTTTGCAAGTCTGCTGCCGGATATCTGATTGCTCTTAAGCAAAGCCAGATACACTTTGGCTTCATTTCCTGTTAACCCTGATTGCCTGAGTTCCTGTTCCATAACAAGAATAAAAGCGGCAAAATTATATAAATGTTGTGATATTAGTTCACAACAAAGATTATTATATGTCGAGCGTTATCTAAAATAAGATGGAAATGAATCTTGAAAAATTAAAAAGCTGGGCAGAACTAATAGTTTTCATATCAATAATCATATTGATAACTTTCTACTCCTCTAAATTTTTTGCAGATATTGACAATCTCAAAACATTTCTTGATGGAACAGGAATCTTTGCTCCTGTTGCTTTCATACTTATCCAGATGCTTCAGGTGGTTGTCGCCCCTATAAGCCATTATGCGATGATGGCTGCGAGCGGTGCAATTTTCGGATTATGGACAGGGACCTTGTTAAACTATGTAGGCTCATCAATCGGTTCAATAATTGCCTTTCTGCTTGCAAGAAAATATGGCAGGCCTCTGGTAAACAGGATTGTCAGCAAAAAGATAATGAATAAATATGAATCCGCGATTCAAAAAGTAGGATTCTTTGGATTGTTCCTGATATATTTCCTGCCTGTCTTCCCGGACGACGAGATAATATATCTTGTAGGATTGTCAAAGATGAGTTTTAAGGATTTCCTTGCAGCCACATTATTCGGCAGGCTCGGCGGTGCTTTTGGTATGGCTTTTGTAGGCGCGACCCTTGCAGCCCCGACAAAG
>DAOVWP010000025.1 GCA_030636615.1 Candidatus Nanohaloarchaea archaeon | reverse complement strand
TTAGACACAATAAATAATGTAGAAAGATAAGAATGTGGGATCATATCAACGACCTGCTAACAAATAGGTCATGAGAGCATATTCGCGTTCGCTCATATACTACTAATAGATTGTCTGGGTGGTTGTTGTCAATCTCAATAGTGTGTCTTCGCTTTGCTCAGACACAACAAAGATTTGTCAGATAATAAAAAGATAAGAATGTGGGCATGATGGGATCCAGAACAACCGCATAATCGGTTGACGCTTATGATGTCTTTGCTAATGCTCAGACATCGCTCTGTTTGATTAATTTATGTATTATAAAAACAGAAAATGGTATGAATGTGGGCATGATGGGATTTGAACCCACGGCCTCTGGCTATCTCAAACACGCGAATGCTTACGCATTCTGGTAAATTTTCTGTGAAATTATACGAAACGTAGTCATATAAGACCAGCGCTCCAACCAGTCTGAGCTACACGCCCACTGGTATTTGTTATAGTAATAATTTTATAAACGTTTTTGTTTCTTTGAGTAGAGTAATATATTTTAAAGTTTAACTTTTATAATATAAGAACAAATATAGATTTAGTTGAGATGATGCCTTATGCAGGCATGGGTAATTGAGAGGATTGTTGAAAAGTTGTCTGGTAAAGGGTATGAAGTTGCTCTTTTTAGTCGCAACTGTTTTGATATTGTGGCAAAGAAGAGGGGTTCTGTACTGCTTGTCAAAGTGCTTCTTAATGTTGATAGTTTCCATGCCGATCAGGGTAATGATCTGAAAAAGATGGCTGAAGTGTTTTCTGCGTCTCCTGTGATTATCGGTATCAGAGGTAGGAATTTTGTCCTTAAAGAAGGGTCTGTGTATGAGAGGTTTGGAATACCAGTTGTTCATCCGAATACTTTTGAGGAAATACTTGATGGTCATGTGTCTCTGGCTTATTCAAGGAAAGGTTCAAATATGGTGAAGTTTGACTGTGATAAGCTGAAGATTCTGAGGAAGAAGGATGAATATTCTCTACAACAGTTGTCTGATGAGATCGGCACTTCCAAGAAGACTTTGTATCTCGCTGAGAAATACGGGACAATAAGTGATGTTATTCTTAAGACAATTGAAGATCTGTTCAGGGTTGATCTTCGAAAGAATATAGATATATTTGAGTGGGATGTTGATGTGGATCTTAAGTCTGAGGTGAAGGATTCTATTGAGAAGTCTATCATGGTCAATACCAAACGGGTTGGTTTCACTAATTTCACTTTTAAGAATGCGCCTGCTAATCTTGTCCTGAGAGATCCGAGCGAGTTGGTTCTTCTGGATGTGATGAAGAGTCGGATCAGCAGAAAACATGCGGATGACCTTAAAAGGTTCGGTGATCTGATGCATGATCCGAAAGCGTTTGTCGTTGAGACCAAAAAGACTATTGTCAGGAAAAATAATATTGATGGCGTTGCAGTTATTACATCTGAAGAAGTCAGGAAAGTCCGCTCCAGAAAAGAGATGCTTGATCTGATTGATGATCGGGAAGATTAGAGATATATCTTAATAAGGTTTTTAAGTTTTTCTAAAGTATTCTTTACTATATGGTTGATACTGATAATCTGTCTCCAGGAATGAGACAGTACATGAATATCAAGAATAAGCATCCAGACTGTGTCGTGCTTTTCAGGATGGGTGACTTCTATGAAACATTCTATGATGATGCTAAAACAGTTTCAAGAGAGCTTGAGATTACACTTACAAAAAGAGGCAAAGGTGTAAAAGAGGCGCCGCTTGCAGGCATACCTTATCATGCTCTTGATAATTATCTTCCAAAGCTTGTGAAAAAGGGGTATAAGGTTGTCATAGTTGAGCAGACAGAGGATCCAAAGTTTGCAAAAGGTCTGGTAAAAAGGGATGTACTCAGGGTTGTGACTCCCGGAACAATTGTGAGTGATGAGTGTGTCGGTCAGAAGGTCAATAATTATATTATGTCTATATTTTCTGTTAGAGGAAAGTATGGTGTTTCTGTGTGCGACCTGTCAACCGGTGAGTTTACAGTTACACATGTTAGTGATGTAGTGAAGCTTTTTTCTGAGATACCAAGGTTTTCACCGCAGGAGTGTCTTGTGTCTTTTGATTTTGATGATCGTTCCGTTATTGCACATCTTAAGGATCAGGGAGTCTTTGTGACAAGATATGATTCTTATAATTTTGATTTCCGGAATGCCTACAAGAGACTGACCACTCATTTTGATACTGTGTCGCTGGCAGGTTATGGGATTGATGATGATGAGGTTATTGTGTGTTCTGCAGGGGCATTGATAACTTATCTTTATGATACCCAAAAGACCAGTTTGTCGCAGATAACAAAGATACGCAAATTTGCGAGCGATAGTTACATGATAATTGATCCATCAACGCTGAGGAATCTTGAGATTGTATCAAATGTCAGGGATGGTTCGTGCAACGGATCGCTTCTGTCTGTGATTGATCGGACGCTTACACCTATGGGTGGTCGTCTTCTTCGCTCATGTATCCTGCGGCCTCTGATGGATGCGAAGGTGATTAAATCAAGACTTGATGCAGTTGACTCTTTTTGCAATGATTCTATCATGAAATCCGATACAAGAGAAATACTTGCTAAAGTGAATGATATTGAGCGGCTTGTCGGCAAGGTTTCGCTCGGTTCTGCTAATCCGAGGGATCTTGTGGCGTTGAAAAGATCAATTGAACAGGTTCCGAAACTTAAGAAAGTCATATCCAATTCAGATTCTTCGTATGTGCTGAGATGCGCGGATTTTGCTGACCTGTCTGAGATATGTAAACTTATTGATGATTCTATAGATGAAGATTCGTCTCTGAACCTGAAACTTGGGCATGTGATAAAAGGTGGATATAACTCTTCAGTTGATGAGTTGAGATCAATCCTTCATGGCGGTCGGGACTGGATTGTGCGTCTTGAGAAAAAAGAGAGGGAGCGCTCAGGTATCAAGTCTCTAAGGGTCGGGTTCAATAAGGTGTTTGGATATTATATTGAGATAACCAATACTTACAAGGATAAGGCTCCTGAAGATTATATCAGAAAGCAGACACTGGCGAATGCTGAGCGTTATATTACGGAAGAGCTTAAGCAGATGGAAGAGAAAGTGCTTGGGGCAGAGGAGAGGATGCTTGGAATTGAAGCGCAGATTTTCTCTTCTGTTGTTGAAAAAATATGTATAAGGATAAGTGATTTGCAAAGCACTGCAAGAAATCTTGCGAGTGTTGATGTTGTGAGTTCTCTTGCAGATGTTGCGCAGTTGAATAATTATATCAAACCTGAGGTCTGCGAGGGATATGATCTGGAGATAAACGGCGGTCGGCATCCTGTTGTGGAAAAACTTGTCGATGAGAGTTTTGTCTCAAATGATTGCAGTTTTTCTGAAAAGATGAAAATGATGATCATTACCGGCTGTAATATGAGCGGTAAATCTACTTTTATGAGACAGGTGGCGATTATACAGCTTCTTGCGCAGATCGGAAGTTTTGTTCCTGCAGATAGCGCAAAGCTTGGTATAGTTGATCGGATATTTACTCGTATTGGCGCATTTGATGATCTGTCCCATGGTCAGTCAACTTTTATGGTGGAGATGAGTGAGACTGCAAACATAATCAATAATGCGACAGAGAGGAGTCTTATTGTGCTTGATGAGATTGGCAGAGGGACATCAACATATGATGGGGTGTCAATTGCATGGGCTGTAGCTGAGCATATCTATCAAAGTATTGGCGCAAAGACACTTTTTGCAACGCATTATCATGTCCTTAATAAGATGAGTGAGCAGTATGACGGGATCAAGAATTTCAATGTGGCTGTTAAGGAAAAAGGTGGGGATGTGATATTTTTGCGGCGTATTGTCATGGGCGGCACGGACAAGAGTTATGGGATTGAGGTTGCAAAGCTTGCAGGTCTTCCAAAAAAGGTGCTTGATAAGTCAAAAGAGATAATGGGAATGTTTGAGGGGGATGATAAGTTGTCCGACAAAATCGATTGTCGGATGAATGGTAAGGTGAAGGGGAAAACTGTTAAGAAATTACAGTCTTCTGAAGTGCCTATGTCGCTTAGACGATTTGTGAGGTCAGGAGAATGAAAAAGATAAAACAGCTTGGAGAGGAGATAATAAACAAGATTGCTGCAGGTGAAGTTGTGGAGCGGCCTTCATCAGTTGTCAAAGAACTTATTGAGAATTCTATTGATGCCGGAGCAGATGAAATTGTTGTTGAGGTGGAAGATGGGGGAATTGGTGTCATAAGGGTCAGGGATAATGGTGAGGGTATTGATAAATCTGATGTCCGGCTTTCGTTTGAGCGGCATGCTACAAGCAAGATATTATCTGAAAAGGATCTGTCTTCTATTGCTTCTCTTGGTTTTCGCGGTGAGGCATTATCTTCTATTGCGGCAGTGTCTAAAGTCACTATGACGACAAGGACTGAGTATGATCTGGAAGGTACAAGAGTTGAGGCTGTTGGAGGTGTTGTGAGCAGTGTTGATGGGTGCGGGTCACCGAAAGGAACTATTGTGGGTGTTGAGGATCTGTTTTTCAATACTCCTGCGCGCAAGAAATACCTGAAATCTGTTTCTGTGGAGTATTCGCGTATAGCTGATATTGTCCAGAGATATATTCTGTGTTATCCCTCTGTTGGTTTTAAACTGTATAATTTTGGGAAACTTGCGCTCAACTCTCCGAAGTCGTCTACTATGCTGGATTCTATTGCTGATGTATATGGAAAGGAAATCGCTAAAGATATGATCAGGGTTGATCATAGCGGCGGGTCTGTGAAGGTGTTTGGTTATATCTCAAAGCCAGCGCTTACCAGATCTGATCGAGGTTACCAGTCGATTTTTGTCAATGGCAGGTTTGTGCGAAATAAACTGGTGACAAATGCTGTGTATGATGCTTATCATACTCTGCTTATGAGCCAGAGGCATCCTGTTTTTGTATTGAAGCTTGATATTGATTTCTCTTCAGTTGATGTGAATGTCCATCCTTCGAAGATTGAGATAAAATTTGTGGATGAGAGTTATCTGTATAATGCTGTGTATGAGGCTGTTAAGGATACGCTCAAAAAACAGGATTTTGTCAGGGATGTTCCTGTATCCAAGGAATTTGATAAGTCAGTGGCTAATTTTGCAGGTAAGATTGCTGAAGTGTTTGAGGATAAGGGGGCTGGTGGTGGCAGGAAGAAAGTGTCGCAATTTTCGAAATATAAAGTGCATAAAGATAATCAGTCGCAGTTGCTTGATCCGCCATCAGGCGCAGAAGATATTGAAGATCTGCCGCTCAGGGTGATCGGGCAGGTGGCGCTTACTTATATTCTCTGTGAAGATGATGACGGGCTTGTGCTTGTTGATCAACATGCGGCTGAGGAGAGGGTATTATATGAGCAGTTTATGGCTAAATTTTTTGATTCTTCTAAAGTGCAGGTGCTTGTAAGTCCTGTCCGTCTGGCGTTGAGCACTAAGGAGGTTGCTGTTCTTGAGGAAAATATATCTGTCCTTCGTGATCTCGGCTTTGATATCGAAGAATTTGATGCATCTTCTTATGTTTTGCGATCTGTACCTTCTTTTTTTGGGGTTGTGGAAACAAAGGAAAAGGTTGTTGATCTTTTGGGTGAATTTTCAGGGATAAAAAAGGGTTTATCTGTGGAAAAGCGGCGTGAGGAGATAATTGTTCGGATGTCTTGCAGGGCAGCTATAAAGGCAGGGAAGGAGTTGAATATAGTTGAGATGAAGAAGCTGATATCACAGCTTTTCGGTTGCGATAATCCTTATTCCTGTCCGCATGGGAGACCTACGATTGTGCGGCTTAATCATTATGAACTGGAGAAGATGTTTAAGAGGGTTGTTTGAGTGATTGTTCTTTTATTCATTGCATAAATTGTATATGTGTCTGAAGAATGTTTGCGCGTTGTTTAGGCTTTCTCCTGATGGTTCTTTGTTTGCCTGTGGAAGTGTTTTGTATGTGAATTTTCCTCTCTTGCTTTTTTCCAGTTGAAAAATCCCCAGAAGAGTATCTGCTTCGATAAGTAGTTTTTCGTATAATCTTAGTATTTCAATATCCAATACTCCGTTTTCAACTAATTTTTTCAATTCTTCAAATGTTTTTTTATGTTCTTCTGGCGGTTGTGTTTTTATTGTTTTTTTGAGAAGATATGCTTTTGCGCAATAGAATATACAATAGTATGAGTGTGAAATAACTGCGCTGTAATATGTATCAAATATCGGTAACTTTAAATTTTCCAGCTGAAAATCTTTGTTATTGCTTATTTGAAATATAATCTTTGATAATCTTAGTTCATTCTGTGCTCTTTCTAAATATAATTTATAATCTGAATCCATTTTTAATACCTTCTTTTATTATCGAGTAAAAGATTTCTGGGTTATGTATTACCAGATGTTTTCCTGCAATTTGTTTACCAAGATTTTCATAATCTGCCTTTAACATGTCTAATAATTCTTTTTTTAATATTATGTGGCCATCTAAATGTAATAATGTTAATTCTGATGCTGAATCAAGCGCTCTTTGGATTTGCTTTTTGTCTTTTTCTATGATTATGGCAATATCCAAGTCTGACTTATTATTTTGTTTATTTATTGCATATGAACCAAATATTATTATTGAATAAAAGCATGTTACTTTATCTAGTTCTTTTTTGAGAATTGTCATTGTTTTTTTGACTGGTTTTGGTAAATTTTCTTTTACAAAAAGATTCAGGTAACTGTATACTCTGTTATTGTTGTGATTTATCTTATATAGTTTGCTTGTGCCGATTTTCCTTTCTTCTATAAGATCTTCTGCAAGGAATTGTTTAATTGCATTTTGAAGTACAGAATTTGATTTTTCTTTTGATAGTTCTTTCAGTTCTTTGAATGAATAGTCTCTAAAGATATTTCTATTAAAAAGTCCTAGGATTTTCAATTGTTTTTGTGTAATCATAAATACCACTTTTCAGGTATGATTATACCTTAATTCAGGTATCTATATAAACTTTTTGTTTTTATTCTTTAAATCACATCTTTTTCAGGATGTCTGTGTGCACCAATTTATGGCCCTCGTGCTTATAGAAATGTTTTAAGAAAATTCTTAATACTGAAGAAGTATCATATTGCTTCATCATCTGTTCCAGTTCTGCTATATGATGTCTGCCGTGTGGTTTTTCTGTGAATCGGAGCATTGCTTTTATTTCTGTATCATTGAGTTCTTTGAACAGTTTTGCATCTTTATCGTCTTCTATGTGTTTTTCTGATAAGATCCTTATGTTTTTGATGTGGTTGTCTATATCATTTGTGAATGAATCTGTTGTCATTATTATTTTCAGCAGATTTTCTGAAAAAGTGTTGCTGTGCATATGAATAATTGGTATTTGTGGTTTATATTGGAGTAAGGGTATTTGAGATCTATTCTGGGGTGGGATAGAGATATATACAAGGTTGATCTGATATTTAATTGAGATGATGAGATTATGGTAACTATTGTTCTTCCTACTAAAGATGAAGCGGAGTCTGTAAAAGAAACTATTTCTATCATAAGACATATCAAGAAGGATTATAGGATTGTTGTTGTTGATGCGCATTCTACTGATAATACTGTCGAGATTGCGAAAGAAATGGGAGTTGAAGTGATATTTGATCATGGTAAGGGTAAGGGTGAAGCGCTTCGAACAGCTTTCAAGCATGTGGATGATGATGTAATATTTACAGATGTTGATCTTACATATCCTCTTGATAAAATCCCTGAAATTGAAGAAGGGCTTAAGACACATGATTGTGTATTTGGATATAGGAATCAGTTTCTGGCAAATTCTCTTCCGAAGGTTTTCATCTTAAGTGATTTTTTTTCACGGTTCACATTTTTTATTCTTTTTCGCAGGAGATATGATAATCTTTCAGGGCTTCGCGGTCTTACTAAGGATGCAATTAGGCATCTTGATCTTAAGGAAGATGGTTTTGGAATAGAGACTGAGATTACTACTAAGTCTGCGCAGGGAAATTATTCTGTGCTGAATATACCTATATCTTATGCGCCGCGTCTTGGGACATCGAAGTTTAATCCGTTTATGGATGGTTTTGTTGTGTTCAAATCGCTTTTCAAATATTTTTTTGTTTTTAAGGTATTGTATATGAAGAAATTGTTTCATCTTGATAACGGGCAGACTTACTATCGGAATACTAAAAATAAGGTTAA
>DAOVWP010000011.1 GCA_030636615.1 Candidatus Nanohaloarchaea archaeon | reverse complement strand
TACTACATCATCTATATCAAAAATCTTAAAATCATTGTATTCCTGACCGGTCCCAAGGAAATATATAGGTTTCCTTACCATATAAGTAAGCGTCAGAGCCGCTCCACCTTTATTATCAACATCCCATTTAGAAAGGACAAAACCATCAAGCTTTACCTTGGAAAACATCTTTGCCTGCTCAACCACATCATTCCCGGCAATTGATTCAACAACAAGTATGCATAAATCTGGTTTGATTACCCTTACAATCTTTTCCAGCTCAGACAGAAGATTAGAATCCTGATGATTCCTTCCGGCAGTATCAGCCAGTACAACATCCACATTTTTTGACTCTGCATACTTCACAGCATCAAATATGACTGCAGCTGAATCAGCCCCATAATCCTGCTTAACTATTTTTACTGAAAGATTATCAGCATGCTCTTCAAGTTGTTGTATTGCCGCAGCCCTGAAAGTATCACCGGCAGCAAAGACAGAACTAAAACCATTATCTGTAAGATACTTTGAAAGTTTCACAAGATTTGTCGTCTTCCCCGAACCATTAAACCCAACAAACACAATCTTTGCCACACGCCCCTCATTCTTGCATTTTGATACGACATCAAGAATACTGGAGCCTTCCTGATCAAGAATCTCTCTCACACTCTTTCTGACAGCACCGGATATCACTTCTTCAATTGATCCTCGTTTCACTGACTCATCTAAAAGCTCACCTTTCACATCAGCGCAAATCTTCTGCGCAACTTCCATTGCAACATTATTTTCAAGAAGAGCCACTTCAAGATCCCACAAAAGATTATCAAGCACTTCTGCAGATATATCAACATGGGTAAAGGTCTTTGTCAGTTTTGATAAAAACCCTTTATCATTTTGACCTTTATTATCACCAAGTTCCTCAACATTCTCATCAGAAACAGAAACCTCATCACAAACAGATTCAACATCGACATTTTCTTTTACTTCAACATTATCTGCCTTATCCTTACTCTCTTTTTTATCTTTCTTCATCGAAACAGGCTTTTTTACTTCTTTATCTTTAGACTCTTTCTTCACATCTGCTTCGTCTTCAATCTTTCCTGAAATGTTTTTAATTGTATCAGAAAGTTTCTTTTTAAGAAGCCCAAACATTTTATGATCACTTCTTTGACTTATCTTGTATATCTTTCATTATCATCTCAGATGTATCATTCATCTTGACAATCTGCCGGTCAATCTGTTCCAAAGCATCCATCATCTCATCCTTGCGTTGCTTGATGAAAACTTCCGCATCACTCACCTTTTTGCGAACAAGTACACCTGCGCCGACAGGAACAAGTACGCGATCAATACTGCTTCTGGTTCCCTCAACAAAAAGCCCACCACCTAAAGGAAAAATAATTTCCTTATCTTCTTCCTTAAGAGCATCAACTGTTGTTGAAGTAACATCAAACTCAACCATTCTCTGCTGAATCTGTGCTTTCTGCTGATCAAGCTGTTGCATCTGCTGCTGTATCACCTGAAACTGATACATCTTACTCTGGGTCTCTGCATCCATGTCTTTATTCATATTATTCATATAAAACTCACCCGAATTTCTCAAGAAATCCAAACGCTTCATCTATTCTGGTTATTTCAGGACCGCTTGTCTGGTTTCCTGCTATAACTCCTTTCGAATTAACTATAACCCCGCTTTTTATGAACGGACTGCCAAAATTCACAGAACCTATATCACCATCAACACCAAAAACCTCTTTAACAAACTCATAATCTTCCTTCTCAGCATTGAAATTCATAAGAAAACCTTTGTTTGTAACGGCGCATATTGATCCCACAATATCCATGTTCTGAAGAATGGAAACTTTTACCTTTACACCAAGAACAGACTCAATAAGTTTCTTATGCTCAGCGATCAACGGAGATATCAAAGCGAATTTATCGTTGCACAATATAAGATTTCCAAGAGCTGTATAACTGCCCTCAAGCCTTGCAATCTTTATGTTCTTATCAATTTTTGCCATATCTTCCTTAAGTCTATCAAGCCTTACATCAGACATAACAGAAGGCACAAGAATACCCTTGGAATTTGCGCAAATGAATATTCCAAGAAAATCTGTCTCAGACACTTTTGTATATACAATATTCTTGCAACCAAGAACATCTAATCCATCAACCCGCTCATCTGGAGCAATGACAAACTTATCAGTAGCGACAACATAAAGTCCTATATTCGGATCACCGTCATGCGAACTCATTTTGATATGCATACATCAATCACTCCTTCATTGAAAAATAAAAAAATAAAGAAAAGAGAAGATTACTTCTTCTCAACAGGTTTTTTTGTACTTGCTTTCTTAGGACTTGCTTTCACGACATCTTTTTTTGCATCTTTTTTAGTCTCTTTCACGTCCTTGATTTCTTTAACCTTTACCTTATCTTTAGTGGTTTTAGTGGTACCGGACACTTTCGCATCCTTCACACCTTTCTTAGTATCTTCAGATCTTTTTTGCGCAGACTTTTTCGCATCAGCTTCTTTTTTGGCAATATCAGCCTCTGCTTTTTTCTTTTCTTCAGCTTTCTTGGACTTGTCAGCTTTTTCAACTTTAGTCATAGGCTTAACAAATTCAACATCAGCCAACTCAATCCATGAAACACTGTCAACTTTATCAGTAAGAATCTGCACTTTTACTTTTCGGGGAATATTCTGGCATCCATCAAACCATAGTTTCTCATTAAGCTGTTTAGAAATCTTCACAATCTTGGCTTTTGTGTGTTTGGTTGCATACTGTTTCACAAGCTTAATAGCTTTAGATGCTCGTTTCTTCCTCGAACCCTTCCAGGCATCGCGCAAAGGGATCATATCAATTCTCTTATCCATCATAAATCACCTTAATAGTCTATCGAATTCCGTCTCCAGCTCCGTGAAGTCCTGTTCAGGATTCTTTTAAATCTCGCCCTCAGCATACCATAAGTCTTCAGATCGCACCACCTTGGTGCATTCCTTGCTTTTGATGCTGCCTTAACCATTTTTTTCTTCTTGGCATAAGTTTTATTTCTTCCCATATTAAATCACCATTTATCTTCTTCTAATATTAAAAGTTGTCTTTGGAGTAACCTTATCAAGTATCTGTATCAATTGCTCCTCACTTAGAGGTTGTTTCAACTGTCCGCTCTGGTAGAGTTTCACAAGATACATTTCAAGCTGAGCAGCAATTTCCGGCTTCACAACCTTAACATTGTTGAACCTTTGTATTGCTTCAGGAACAAGAACTTTACGAAGTATCTGCTCTAGCATCCTATTCTGCTCTTCCTGTAACTCATTGGTTCTTTGTGAGTTGAGATCATCAATACCTGACATAAATAATTACACCCTTCACTTTTTGACCTTTGCAGGCTTACTTTCCTCCTTTTTTTCCTTATCTTCTTTGCTCACAGCATCCTGAGGCACCTTCACAACACTTTCCTTTTCCTCAACCTTTGCTTTCGGAAGTTCTTTTGACTTAGATTTCTTTTCCGATGCCTTATCTGACACTTTCTTAACCTTGAGCGGTTTAGGACTACCTGCAAGTTCATAAGCAGAATTATCAATCAATGCCTGTCCTTTTGCGCTAACAACACGTCCTTTCAATTTTCCTTTCTCAAGAAGACCAAGTTCAACAAGCTGCTGCAGACATACTCTTATGATCTTTCCGCCGGCATCTACCCTTTTTTCTGGCGCATGACCTCTATTCTTCCTGCCACCATAATGCGTTTTAAGCTTAGAAACACCAATCTGCGGATTCTTATATACTAGTCTAAACACAGACGCAAGTCTTTCATACCACCACTCAGGATTATCAGGGATTCTTACCCTGCCATGACCAGTCTTAACATGATATACCCATTCAGGAATATTACAGTCTTTATCAGCTTTCAGCTTTTCAGCTACTTTCACAACAAGCTTACCTTGTTCTACATCATATACTGTTACCATATTTTATTACCTTCTATTTTTATTGAATATTATTTTCAATCAAATCTTTTAGCTAACTCCACTAAGAAACAGCAAATCCCCTACAGATTTAATCTTATTTTCAATAAAACCTTTATAAATATATCTCATAGGTTATTATTGATATGTTCACGATAGGAAAAGTCAGGCTTAAAAATCAGCTTATCCTGGCACCAATGGCAGGGATAACTAACCTTGCATTCAGAAAGATCTGCCATGATCTTGGTGCAGGACTGGTTTGCTCTGAGATGATATCAGCAAATGCAATAGCTCATGGCTCAAAAAAGACAATAGAACTCTATCTTATGACAGACAGATCAGAAAATCCTGTATCATTCCAGTTATTCGGATCAGACCCAAAAAACATAAAGATCGCAACAGAGGCCATAACCAACACCAACTGCGATATAATAGACATAAACATGGGCTGCCCTGTCAGAAAAATCACCAGCATCAACTCCGGTGCAATGCTTATGCGTGACCAGAAAAATGCTCAGAACGTGATTAAGGCAGTAATCGACAACACTAGCAAACCGGTCACAGTAAAGATAAGATCCGGATGGGCTAAAGATAAGTGCCTAACATACTTAAAAATTGGAAAAATCGCAGAAGATTTAGGCTGCTCTGCTGTAACCCTTCATGCAAAAACAGCCGAACAGGGATATAGCGGAAAAGCGGATTGGAGCCTAATTAAAAAGCTGAAGGAATCACTCAACATACCTGTCATAGGTAACGGAGAATTATGGTGCCCAACAGAGATCAAAAACATGATTGACCAGACAGGATGCGACGGAGCAATGATCGGAAGAGCCGCAATGGGCGACCCTGATATTTTCAGGCGCACAGAACACTATCTGAAAACAGGAGAACTATTGCCTGAACCGGATTGCAAAGACAAGATAGATACAATTCTTAAATATTGGGATTATACACAGAAATTTGGCACAGCCTCATCAGGAAACATCAAACTTCATGTATTCCAGATCCTGAAAGGATTCAGAGGATCAAAGAGCCTCAAAGCAGAAATCGGCCAGATAACTGATCAAAAAAAACTTCGCAAAAAACTTGAACAGCTCAAATCAGACTAAATATTATCCTCACCAAAAACCTCAGCTTCAAATGTATATATCTTTGCATCGCTCTCCATCCATGCATTCACACTAAGCCCTGCCTTATAACACAATTGTGAAAGATACTCTTTGACATCCCATCCCTGCTCAACAGGAACCTGAGGAAGAAACACGGCAGAACAACCGTTCCTTTCTATTATTATCCCATGCTTACCTATTTCAATTTTCGAAAAATAGTCCTTTGAAGAACTGACAGAAACAATTTTCGGCACACTCAGAACAGAAATTTCAATTACAACAGAGCCCAACTCAAACCCACTAAGCGGACAAAACCTTGCATCATTAAATGCCGCATTTATCACATTCTCCGCAACATCCATATATAACGGCATTATCGGCTGGATATGACCAACACAACCTCTCAACTCATCATTAATCTTAAGCGTCACAAAAGCCCCCCTCATCTCTTCAAGATCAACTGGAACAGAAGTCAAAGACTTACCCTTATTACCATCCAGACAATCCTGTATAGTACTTCTTGCTAAAGCAAGCAAAAACTTCTTATTCTCATCTGATAGAGTCATATGATATAATTATAATCTAACAAGTATTAAAAAATATAATAACGCTGTTATCTAAAACCGAAAAATATAAATATAACCTAAATACTAATAATACATATGCTCTTCTCCTGCCCGATCTGCAACAAAACAATCATAACAACTAAAGATAACCTTATTCTCTGTAAACACAAGAAAGGATTCGCTCACAAAGACTGTTGCTGCAACAAGTGCAGTATGCATGGCTCACCATGTGAACACAGATTAAGTGAACATAAAGGATACAGACCATTAGAGATGATCAAAGATATATCAGACAACATCTTTATTTTGAAACAGGATTGATAGCAGCTACCTGTGCCAGAAATGCCTCAATCTGTATATCTTCAGAACCGCCTTCAACAATCCTGAACTCATACTCGCCAAGCTTATCAATCAGACAGGCCTTTGAGCGCTCATCTACATCAAGATCAAGTATAACCCGATGAAATGCCTTTATCACATCCATACCTGAAAGACCGCGAACAAACATGATATCATACAGTTTTTTTCTCGCATCCATGAATTTTCCGCTAAGGGCAAGAGTAAGTATATCATTCACTTCTTCAGTCTTAAGGACTGAGACCACAGAATATACTGCATCACAACCAATGACATCATCAGAAGTAACTGCTGTTGCCTGCAAAACATTGATCGCAAGCCTCATATCACCATCAGCTGCTGAGATAATTGCGTCATAACCTGAAGAATCAATCTTCAACTTTTCAGATTTACAGATCATCTCAATCATTTTTTTGATATCCTCAGGTCCAAAAGGCTTAAACCGAAAAACTGCGCACCTTGACTGTATCGGAGGAATGATCTTTGACGAATAATTACAACTCAGTATAAACCTTGTAGTATTGACATATTTTTCCATCGTCCTGCGCATCGCCTGTTGAGCCGCTGGTGTAAGAGCATCAGCCTCATCAAGAAATATTATTTTAAAAGAAGCTCCAAGCGGTTTTGTCTTCGCAAAATTCTTGATTTTACTTCTGACAATATCTATACCACGCTCATCTGAAGCATTGGTCTCCATAAAATTGCTTTTCCAGTTATCTCCATACAATTCCTTTGCAAGCGCAATCGCTGATGTAGTCTTACCTATACCGGCAGACCCGCTGAAAAGACAATGAGGAAGTGATTTACTGCGCACAAAAGCTTTAAGCCTTTTCACAATCTTATCCTGACCAATAACCTCATCCAGACTATAAGGCCTATATCTCTCTGTCCAGATATCAATTGTCTTATCTTCCATATCAAAATCACAACATTAAATCAATATAAATACAGAACCCTAAAACTAATTTCATGTCACAATTTAAAAAGATATTCTTAATCAGTCTAATCATTTTCATACTTATCAGTTCTCCGGTTTATTGTGAAGAGATATATAATGGCGAAGAGATAGAACGACCGGATACTGTAAACTATATTGATCTCCAGATAATCCAGACTGGTGAAATATACGCATCAGGACAACTGGAATGGTTGAAGATCAACATAACTGTACCGCAAAGCGACAATTTTCAGACAGTTTCCAGAAAGACCAAAACAATAAAGGACGATGTAGGAAATGACATAGCAGAGATAACAATAGACAACCCAACAACAACCATAATAGAATACAGTATTACCAGCAATATAATATCCCGCTCAACACAACTCACCTCAATCCCAACAGATTACACAATATCAGATGAAACCAGAAAATTTCTTGAATCCACAGAAAACATTCAGTCAGACAACACAATGATAAGCAGACTCGCTGAAGAGATAACAATAGGATCAGACAGTGACTATGAAAAGATAGCAAAGCTTGCCATATGGGTAAATGAATACATAACTTACGATACCCTCTATTCATCAGAAACAAAAGATGCACTATGGGTTCTTGATAACAAGAGAGGAGTTTGCGCAGAATACACAACACTGTTTACAGCACTATCAAGATCTATCGGAATACCAGCCCGCTACACATCCGCATACGCATATGGTGATAACGGATGGGAAAAACACGCATACGCTGAAGTCTACATAGGGAAATGGATTTCAGTCGATCCACTTTGGCTTGAGATAGGAAATATTGATGCAACACACATAAAATACACAAGCCAGTTTGATAACAAGGTTATCAACAATATCGGATCTTATGGACTAAACCTTGAAAAACTCGAATGGAGCAAAGATGATACAGAATTCATTATTAATGAAATAAGAAAAGAAGAACCGATAGATGATTACAAAATAAGCGCAACTATGGACAAACTGCATCCAGGAGAAGAATTCATTGTCTATCTAGAATTCACAGGAAAAGATTACAGAGTGCTTGACCTCTCTTTGGAATCATGCTCAAGCCAAAACCCAATCATAGATATTGTTGACAAGAGTAAAAAAGTGATAATAGAGCCAGGAGTAAAAAAGATAATCACATGGAAAGGCTCTGTCTCAGACAATCTCGAAAAGAACTACATCTACACATGTCCGCTAACACTTAACGCAAGACACCTGAAAACCAGAACAATCAACATGACTATAGAAACAACACAGGATACAAAAAGCACTTCTATAGAACCGCACTTCAAGACAGATATAATAAAAGTAGACACAGATACAATACTCTACATAAACTCGAAAAAGATCAGAGGCGATGGCAACACAAGAATTGGAATCATCTCTGAGCTGGGCTACGCAGAAAGCGAGTATGAACTGGATACTACAACATTAAGCATCCCTTTCAGCATAACTCCGGAAGAGATTGGAAAAAACAGGATATATATATACACATCAACAGGCGAAGTTGAAGAGATTGAATTCGATGTGGAAGAGACAGGAAACATCTTTATAGAAAAAATCGAGGCGCCGGATAAGATAGTAAAAGGCGCGCAGGAAATAGCAAAGATTTACCTGAAAAACACAGGCAACACTGAAGAGATCAAAACAATAATAAACGGAGAGATACGAAGGATAGAACTCAATGGAGAAAAAGTACTGGAAAGTAGTATTGACAGCTCGATCGCAGGGATTACCCAGATAAAGGCCAGGATCGAAGGGAAAAGCGGCAGAGATGAAAAACAAAAAGACATAGAAATATTTGAAGTGCCAAAAATTGATCTCAAGTATATATCTTATGACTATTCAAAAAATATCGCAAAAATCAGCATCGCAACAAGCTATAAGGCAAAAGATGTCAGTTTGGACATAAATGGAAAGAATATTAAGATAGGCGATCTGGAAACACCAAAAAGTATAGAATTAAGTATTCTGCAGGGAACGACTGAGATAGATATAAACTTTAAGGACATAGGAGACAACACACATTCAACCACATCAAGAATAATAATCGAAGATGAAAGTTTTATCAATAAGATAATAAGAATAATAAAAGAACTGTTAGGTATAGGCCTATGAAAATCTTAATAAGCGGAACACCAGGTACAGGAAAGACAAGCATATCAAAAAAACTAGCCAACTCACTTGGGATGAGATATATCTCAATCAATGACTTTGCCAAAGAGAACAATATGCTGAAATCAATTGACAAGAAAAGAGACTGCTATATAATAGATGAAAAAAAACTGGCAGAGAAAATCAAAGAGATAGAAGACGATGTCATAATAGAAGGTCATCTTGCTCATTTCTGCACAGGAGACCTTATAATAATTCTTCGAGCAAACCCGGATCAGCTCAAGACCAGGCTTGCAAAAAGAAAATGGAGAAGTGAAAAGATACGGGAAAATATAGAAGCAGAGATACTCGGCAACTGCCTTATAGAATCATCAATACCTGAGAAGACAATTGAATTCGATACCAGCTCAAGCGATATTGAGACCTGCGCAGCTGAGCTGGAAACAATCATAAGAACAAAAAAGTATCAAAAATACAGACCAGGAGCAATAAACTGGATAAAATATATAGATAAATATCAGAAAAAGAATATTAATATATAAAAACAATGTTAAAATATATATCCAACAGATAACAATTGTATAGTAATGCAAATATCTGTGCGTGTGACCTTTCTATGACTATAAACACTATCAGGACAGCAGTTCTGCTTATGTTCCTAAGCACAATATTGATTTCAATAGGCTACATCATAAAAGGAACAGCAGGAGCGCTCATCTCGTTTATTATGGCTTTAAGTATAGTTACTCTGCTCTGTATGTATTCAGACAGACTCATACTAAAGATGTATAACGCAAAACCTGCAAAAGAGAAAGATTATGCCTTATACTATAAAATAATAGATAAACTCACAAAAAGGGCAGATATAAAACCGCCAAAATTATATATCATAAACTCTACTGCGCCCAACGCATTTACAACAGGAAGGAACAAAAACAACACTACCCTAGTCGTCACAAAAGGCCTTCTTCAGATATGTAATGACAAAGAACTTGAATGCGTCCTTGCTCACGAACTGGGACATATAAAAAACAATGATATCATGCTTATGAGCATCACAGGAGCAATTGCAGGCGCAATTTCATATCTTGGAGAACTTGTAATATGGACAACTATGCCAAGCGACAATATAAGACACCCTCTCTCAGCAATCCCTCTTATAATACTTGCTCCATTCTCAGCAATGATCATGCATCTTTCAATGTCAACAGATCGTGTTTATAACGCAGACAGATTCAGCACATCTATCACAGACAAATCAAAAGACCTTGTCTCAGCTATTGAAAAGATATCAAGGGAAGTCAAATACAGACCGATAAAAGGACTTATACATGGAACAGCCCACATGTTTTTCATAAATCCTCTCACAGGAAATTTCTCAACAATGCTATGCACCCATCCCCAATTAAAGAACAGAATTCAGAGATTAGAAAAATGAAGATTTAAAAAGATTTCTATTAAAAACATTACTAACACAAAATACAATAACAATATTCTAAAGATCATATAGGTTATATAAATGGCATCAAAAGCACTGGAAAGCGTTGTACTGAAAAGATACTTCGAAGGAGTATATATATGCAGGAAATGCAATGCTATCAACAGGATTGGAAAGCAGAACATCGAAGGATCAAAATGTAGGAAATGCAATTCCACTTCTCTTAGAAAAAGGAAGAAAAGGAAAGCATGAGCATATTTCCTGATCCTTTATTGGATCAACACTTCTATATTATTTAAAGAGCGCAGGCACAGATATATTTTTAATAGTTTCAGCAATATTCTATTCAGATAAATGAGATAAACAATTATTGCCCAGGTGGCTCAGTCTGGTAGAGCACTGCATTGGTAATGCAGAGGTCGCGGGTCCAAATCCCGTCTTGGGCTTTTAATCTAAAGATGTATTCAATCCACCCACCAACGAAACGAATGATATATAAATATGTTAATTTTAATTGTATAATGTGAAGTCAAATTATATTCCTTTATTGATAGTTTTGCTAGTTGGTGCAGTTTTGATAAGTGGTTGTGTTCAACAAACTACAACCCCTTCTAGAATAGGTCAAGAACAAACAAGACAAACTCAGAGTACAAGTGAAGTGTTAACAGGGGAATCTGTCTCCATCAAAACACATGAGGTTATAATAGATTGGGATAGATTAATTGGTACTTCTAAAAATGGTTGGTTCTTTGTAAATGTAAATACTACTATTGAAAATACTGGGAAAAAATCTGTAGAAATATTTTATGATAATTTTAAATTACAAGATAGCGAAAGAAGACAATTTTCTTATAAAGATTTTTTTGAAGGAACACAATATGCAGAAATTAGTTTGTCTTTAGAGCCAACTGAAACAAATAATAAACTTATATCATTTGAGTTACCAAAAATTTCACTGAAAAACCCGTTAAAACTAATTTATGATGATAAAATAGTCAACGATTTATATTTCAGATATATAAGTGAGGGTTCATACAGCATTCAACCACCTGATGGGTGGTCAATTGAAGGTGAAGGTCAATTTAAAGGGGCAACAGAACATTATTTAGCACCTTCAAT
>DAOVWP010000137.1 GCA_030636615.1 Candidatus Nanohaloarchaea archaeon | reverse complement strand
AATTTGCTACTTTGAAATGATTATATGTTGTTCGTTTTTATGCGACCAATAAGTATTTAACTATACCAAATGAAACTTGGATAAGAGGCGAGCGGTATGAGTCTAATAGTAAAAAGCAAAATACGGGATATAGCAAAAGATGAAGGGATGAATGTATCCCAGGATGCAGACAGAGCGTTTGAAAAAGAAATGGAGCAGATCGTAAGAAAGGCGATCTACAGAGCCAAAGAAAATGGCCGGTCAACCATTAAAGGAAGGGATATCTGAGGTTATTTGATATGGCGCTTAATTTTATTTCGGGAGATAACCCGATCATGACATTTTTATTTTTTATACTATTCTTTATGTTCTATCCAAGGATAATGCTGTGGCAGATGACTTACAAACTTGAGAATAATCTGATCAAACTTAAACAGTATTCTGAAAAGTCGCAGAGTATAATTATGCAGAAGTTTGCGACAAAGACAAAAGATAAGAAAAAAGCAAAAGATCGGCTTGTCAATTTCATGGATTTCTTTATAGTGCCGCCTGTATCGATTGATCCTGCGGGGATCATACCTAAACTTGACAAGACTATCAAAGAGAGTGATAGGAAGGTTGAATATGTTGTTCGGGATATTGCTGGCAGCGATATTGATGAAGAGGAGATGGCAAACCTTAAGATGAGTCTTATGGGTGCTATGATGACAAACCAGATATTCAAGATCTTCCGTCATTTTATGATACTTATCAAAAAGTCAAACAACCTGCAGCTTGCTATGATACTGCAGATGCAGATACCTATGCTTATGAATCTTGCTAAGGCAAATCTTCGGGCAACCAAATGTTTCTCAAACGGTGTGCCGATAGGAGATTCAATCGGTCCTATGGTCTCTGCGTCATTCATGTCTACAAAGCCTTTGGAAATTGCAAAAGATGTTGTTGTGACAAAAGAGACTGTGGAAAAAAAGACCACTTATTTCATGAAAGCAAAAGGTCCGGGATCAAGACTTGGCGAAGTTGGTGACGCAGTAGAGAAAGCAATCAAGAGATATAAGATTGATTATGTGATCACAGTTGATGCTGCCGGAAAGCTTGAAGGTGAGAAGACCGGAGTCATTGCAGAAGGTGTTGGTATTGCAATGGGTGGAGTCGGTGTGCAGAGATCAAAGATTGAAAATGCAATATTCAACAATAAAAGACATATCGCGATAGATGCGCTTGCTGTAAAACAGGCCCCGATTGAAGCTTCAATCGCTATGAAAAAGGAAATTTTCGGATCACTTAAAAGGGCTCAGGATAAGTTGAAAGAGCTTATCAGAGAATCGGATGCTAAAAGTGTGCTTGTGATCGGTGTCGGAAATACTTCCGGTATAAAGAATAATAAAAAGACTCTTGAAAGCGATGTCGAGAAGCTTCTCAAACCAGACTGGGCAATATATCAGCGGAAAAAGAAGATTCAGGAAAAGAAAAAGAAGAGTTTATGGTACAGGTTGTTCGGTCCGAAAGAAGATGAAGATGACGAGTTTCTTGGATTTGCTCTCGGACCCGGAGGGGGGCAATGCCTCTAACTCCGTTCCATTTTGGTCCTGGTCTTCTTATAGCTGTAATATTTCTACGACGACTAGATTTGATAACAGTACTTATTGCAAGTGTTATTGTTGATATTGAACCTTTTATCGTGCTGTTATTTGGTCTTAACTATCCTTTGCATGGGTTTTT
>DAOVWP010000061.1 GCA_030636615.1 Candidatus Nanohaloarchaea archaeon | reverse complement strand
ATAAAAATATTTGAAACACATGGAGACCAGATTCTGGAAAAGATAATGAAAAATATAGGAAATTATAATCTTGCAACCAATTATGATGTGCAGGAAATGGCTATAAAAACTGTAATAAGTTTGAGTGATAATCCAGATATAAATCCTGTAAAAAACTATGCATATAAGAAAAGTATAACTGTTGAAAAAGTATTGTATCTTGGTGGGATACATGCAAGAGATATGTATTTTAAAAAGTTCGGCGCTTAAAATATTATAAATATTGTGTGCGTAATTAACAGTATGGATATTCTTATCAAAAATGTTTTGCTCAATGGCAAAAAGACAGATGTTTCTATTAAAGATTGTGTGATTTCTGAGATTGGTTCTGGTTCAAAAGATGATAAGGTTATTGATGGTAGCGGCAAGGCAGTGATTCCATCTTTTGTCAATATGCATACACATAGCGCAATGACTTTATTTAGGGGATATGCAGATGATATGGCGCTTATACCATGGCTTGAAGAAAAGATCTGGCCGCTTGAGTCGAAACTTGATGAGAAACTTGTATACAAAGGATCAAAGCTGGCATGTCTTGAGATGATAAAAAGCGGAACTACATCATTTGTGGATATGTACTGGCATGTGAAAGGTACAGCAAAAGCTGTGTCTGAGATGGGTCTTCGCGGATATCTGAGCGGCGCGGCGATTGATCTGTTTGATGCTGATAAACATGAACAGCAAGTTGAGAAATGCCTACAGGAGATTAAATCAGTCAGATCGTTCGGATCAGATAAAATTGTGCCTGTAGTGGGTGCTCATGCGATCTATACTGTAAGCGGGGATCTGTTAAAAAGCATGAAAGAAATTGCTGACAAAAATAACCTGATGTATCATATACATATCTCGGAGACTAAGGGTGAAGTTGATGAGTGTATTAAAAAAAATGGGGTTACACCAGTGAAATATCTTGATAATCTTGGGGTTCTCGGGGAAAATTTTATCGGAGCGCATGGTGTGTGGCTTGATGAAGAAGAGATTCAGTTACTTGGACAGAGGGGTGGGTGTGTTGTGCATAATCCTGTTTCAAATATGAAGCTTGCTGTCGGATCTGTTTTAGATTATAAAGGGCTTATATCTAATTCTGTAAATGTATGTCTTGGGAGTGACGGGTGCGCGTCAAACAATAATCTTGATATGTTTGAAGAGATGAAAGTTGCTGCGCTTCTGCAAAAAAGTCATTACAATGATCCTAGACGGCTTACGTCTCGGGAGGTGTTTGAAATGGCAACAGTTAATGGATATAAAGCGCTTGGTCTTAAGGGTGGAAAGATTGAAGAGGGTTTTATTGCAGACCTGTGTCTTGTTGATCTTTCTGAGGTAATGATGATTCCTAACCATAATCTTGTGTCTAATTTTGTATATTCTGCAAACGGATCTGTTGTTGAGTGTGTTATATGCGGCGGTGATGTGTTGATGGAGAATCGCGTTGTCAAGGATGAAGATAAGATTATTGAGGAAGCAGTTGGTGCTGCGGAAGAGATTGTCGGAGATAGATCTTAAGGATATTTAAAGTCTGTGTTTTTGTGTATAAATCTTACTAAAATTGAAGTAGAGTTTAAGAATAGTCAGATTTAGTTGCGCTCATAAGAATAAATAAACAAGAATATAAAGAAAATCTTTTACTCCTAATTAGTTAATGTTTATAAAGATACATAAAGTATATTTTAAGTGGTGAGTCTTGTGGGTATAAATGCTTTATCATATAATATTGAAGATGTTGCATCCAAGATACTGGATACAAAAGGTATTGGTGAGAAGCTTGGCTGGCTTATTGTAGATGATATTGGGGATATTTATAATCTTGGAACTCCTGATAGTGAAGAGATACATAAGATATACCGGGATGTTTTGAAGAGAAAACCAGGATATAGTTGTGTCACAGAAGCTTTGAAGGATTTGGATCTTTTGAATGTTGAAGGTTTGAAGGAGCCAGAGTTTGATTCTAATAAGTTTGTAGAAGATTTGCTTTCGGTATATAATTATGGTGTAGGCACAGTTGTTGATGAGTTGAGTTATCTGGATTCTGTTTCTTGCGGTGTTCCTTCTCATGATGGAAATCTTGATAGTATCTATAATAAGATGATATACAAGGACGATTTTACAAGTATTGTAGAGGTCTATGATAAGCATGGTCTGTTGGTAGACCCAGTAGTAGATTGTAGTGAAGGGGTTAGATTTGAGAAGGAGATACTTGTAAGTTGATTGTTATACGCAGTTACAATCTTCGCAACCTGATGCATCCTTAGCAGCACATATCCCTGCATCTGGATCACCCAGTGCATCAAATTCTGTGTTTGCTGAGCCAGTTAGACAACATATTGAGCAGGCTTTGACACAAGCTAGATTATTAAAATCCGTTTCCTGCTGGTCATTAGTACTTCCGCCAAATTTTGTGAGGTTCCCGCTGACTATCATATAAAGAATAAGACCTACTGCAAAGACTACGACAACAGTTACTACGATGTTTATTGTACTCGCCATTGCCTTCCTATGGAAGCCAATACCCTTGGTCAGACCTTTCCTTTGGAAAGCAATACCTTCGGTCATTGCCTTTCTTCGAAAGTCAATATCTCCGATCATCGCCTTCTGGGGAGAGTCAATACCTGCGGTCAAACCTTTTCCAGACATAAGAATAGATTAAATTGTATTGTTTATATAATTGCTTACTTAAACAACTAAATAAGATTTTAGGTTGGCTGACATATTGGAATATAATCCTGAGATTTATGTTCCTAATGTTATGCGGTGTTTTTATAAATTATCTGGGTGAAGAGATTGATTATTAGGTAAATTGGATTTGTATATCTCCTTGATAAGCTGGTTTCAGTTGAGGATCCTTACCGACAATAAGGTTTATTGAATCCTGATTCAACAAGATTACATCAGTTCCCAGAGGTCCTGATAAGGCAATTGCTGGAATATATAAATAATCTTTACTTGTATCGTCTACATATAGATGCATATTTGACGGTAGATCTTTTATTATTGTTCCATCTCCACCTTTACCATTTAAAAGTATGTCTCCTGTTATTTCATTTGTAGATTCGGTTGTACCATCACTATGTACAACAACTATTGGAAGACTCATAAGCATATATTCAGTTGTTGAATCGTCCCATACATTAGGTCCAATAAAACAAAATAAATAAGTCTTGGCTGCCCCACACCCATATAAAGTATCATCAATATAAATCGCATTAGTCCACATATTACCATTACATGCATCTGTACTACAAAGAGAATCACAACAGAACTGTGTATCATAACTGCAATCAGAATCATCAGTACATGTATCTGGTTCAGGATCATCATCATCATCTCCACCAGAACTACTGCTCGAACAAGCACACAGACATCCAGAAAAGTCTGGATTAATATCTGCAATATCACAGCCATCCTTATTACCGCACTTGACAAGATTAGTTGCTTCAGTAGTAGAATATCCTGCAGAACAATATGATCCACATTTAATATTACAACCTATAGCATCAGTTGAAATATCAAGATTCTTATCACTATTTTCGCTGTATTTTGTTAGACCCTTAGATACGATATGTGCCAAAACAGTTGCAACAATCAGCAGTACAATTATACTAATTACTATCCATAATACTTGGGACATACCTTTTTTCCTTAACATAAAATCAACTGTTATCTTTCAATATATCAAGACCGATGTTTGATAAAGCGGTTTCACCTTTTCCGACAACCATAATGATGAAACCTATTATGACCATAACTATTGCAAGAGCAATGACAATTTTCATAATTGTACTGATTTCCATACCTGCCTTGCGATGCAACAAAAACATATGACTATTTGGCTTAACCTATTTATATAAATTGATTAGAAACAATTTAAATATATGAGGTTGAAGAGAAAAGGTGGAATCTATCTTATGATATCCATATTTATGGCTGTACTTGTTGGAGTTATGCTTATAAGCGCTTTGACTATCAGAGGTAATAATTGGTGTAATGAAAATAACCAACATGACTGTTGTATATCCATACACGACCAATGTCATGAGAAAAATGAATTAGGAGATCCAGTATGCGATGCACTTGTCTGTAACGGTGAGGGT
>DAOVWP010000012.1 GCA_030636615.1 Candidatus Nanohaloarchaea archaeon | reverse complement strand
GAACGAGGCGCAGACCTTTCAAATTACTACAAGAGGGGAGACCTTCTTCTGGTAAAAATTGAATCCCTATCAAAAGACATGGATGTAACAGTTAACATGAAAGATCGAAATTCAAGAAAACTCTATGGCGGACGGATAATTACAATAACTCCGGCAAAAGTGCCTCGTGTGATTGGTAAAAGAGGTACAATGGTAAGTATAATAAACAATAAGACCAACTGCCTGATAACTGTTGGCCAGAATGGTCTGATCTGGACAAAAGGAAAACATGAAGATCTTGTAGCAGAAGCGATACAGATGATTGAAAAGCACTCGCACGAATCAGGTCTTACTGATCGTGTTTCTGCATTCCTTGACGAAAGATTGAAATCAATGGGAAACAATAAAGGTCCTTCTATAACAGAAGATAAGAAAACAACAAGCAGCAAAGATAAGAAAGAAGTAAAGAAAGTGGATACTAAGAAAGCTGCATCCACTAAGAAAAAAGGTGATAAATGATGGGTGGAACAAGACCAGACAAATACAAGAAACTTGTCGTTAAAGGCAAAAGGATCGATGGAAGAAAACTTGACGAGATGCGTCCTGTTATTATAAAAGCAGGAGTACTTGATCAGGCTGATGGATCAGCTTACATAGAAGTAGGAAGCACAAAGATATTGGCTGGTGTCTTCGGACCGAAAGTTCTTCATCCAAAAAGATTGCTTGATGAAGATAAGGCAGTACTTGACGTATCATACGCTATGCTTCCTTTCTCAACTTCAGAACGTGCAAGGCCAGGACCTTCAAGGAGATCAAAAGAGATATCAAAAGTTGCAAAAAACGCTCTTGAACCTTCAATATTTCTTGAAGAAGCTCCTCAGGTCATGATAAGCCTTCAGCTTGATGTTATATCTGCAGATGCAGGAACAAGAGCCGCAGCAATAACTGCCGGTTCTGTTGCGCTCGCTGATGCGGGAATACCTATGAAAGGCCTTGTATCTGCATGCGCTGCCGGAAAGATTGACGGAAATATCGCGCTTGATTTATGCGGTCCTGAAGATAATTTCGGTGAAGCCGACATGCCTGTTGCAATGCTATCAAGCAATAATGAAATCACACTGTTGCAGTTTGATGGAGATATGACAAAAGATGAGGTCAGCAAATCTCTTGAACTTGTCAGGAAAGGCAATGAATACCTGTGGAGTAAGCAGGAGGAAGCTTTAAGGGGCAAATATAAGGAGGTTGATTAAGATGTCAATGTTAGTTCAAAATATGCAATATATTAAGAAAAGGATAGCTCAGGGAGAAAGACTTGATGGTAGAGGTTTTCTTGAATTTAGAGATATAACTGTTGAAAATGGTATAATCTCTAAGGCAGAAGCATCTGCAAGAGTACATATCGGAAAGACCGATGTCGTTGTAGGTGTTAAGATAGACACAGGCACTCCATTCCCCGACTCGCCTGATGATGGTATAATCATGTGTGGTGCAGAATTTTCATCTATTGCATCACCTGATTTTGAGAATGGTCCTCCGGGAATAGATTCAATTGAACTCTCAAGAGTTATTGATAGGGGTATCAGGGAATCGCATCTGATCTCCACTGAAAAACTATGCATAACTCCGGGAGAGAAAGTATGGATGGTATTTATAGACATCCACATACTCAATGATGCAGGAAACCTTCTTGACGCAGCTGGACTTGCGGCACTCATAGCGCTTAAAAACGCAAAGATGCCTAAATATGACAGCAAGACTGAATGTGTGATCCATGATGAATCTGATGGTAATCTGCCTCTCAGTGATGTATCACCTGTACCTGTAACATTATACAAGATCAATGGTGAATTCCTGCTTGATCCTTCATGGGAGGAGAAAGCTGTTTCGGACTGCCAGATTACAGTCACGACCACTAAAGATGGCAATATTACAGCTATGCAGAAAAGCGAATCAGGCACGATGAGCGATAAAGAGGTTATGAAAGCAATCGATTTGTCTGTTAAAGAGGGTGCAAAACTGAGGAAAAAGTTGAAGCTTTAAGCTTCAGCTATTACCCTCACCATTCAAAAGTTTTAAAAAGCTTTTCTTAAAATATAGGTATATAATTCTAATTAGATGGTGCAATAAAATGGCAAAGACCAAAAAAGTTCTCTCAGGTGGAAGATTCGGCGTAAGATACGGTAAGAAGATTAGACAGAGAGTTGGAAAAATCGAACAGTCATCCAGAGCAAAGTTTGAATGCCCATTCTGTTGTACACAAAAAAAGCTCAAAAGAGGAGCAGCAGGGATATGGGAATGTTCAAAATGTGGGATAAAACTGGCAGGCGGCGCATATTCGCCATCAACAACATCTTCAAAGATAATGAAGAAGAGTTAGGTGATTTATAATGACAAAATATATTTGTAGTTCGTGTAGGAAATATGTTGAATTTCTTGATGTTAATACAGACTTAAGCTGTCCTTTTTGTTCAAGCAGGATTTTTTTCAAGGAAAGGCCAAACACAGTAAAGACTATCAAGGCAAGGTAACTATGGAATATTCAGCAGATTTGAAGATTCCATCATCAGATTCTGAAAAACTCATAAAATCAATATCTGTTGATGATTTGAACACAAATCGGGCAAAGGTTAAGTTTTCAAAAGACAAGAACATCATAATTATCAGGATAACTTCAGGAGATATTGTGATGCTTCGCGCAACAATGAACACTGTGCTTCGGCATATATCTGTATCCGAAAAACTATTATTGGGTTGATTTTATGGAAAATATTGAAAAATTATCAAAAGAGTATTCTCAGCTTCAGCAGCAGATTCAGACATTCTATATTCAGAAAGAGAACTCAAGGGTTGAGTTGAACGAAATCAACACAGCGCTTGATGAGCTAAAAACTGTTGAAGGCGATGTTTTCAAGCAGGCTGGAATAATTATCATCAAATCTGCTCCAAAAAAAGTCTCAAAAGAGCTTGAAGAAAAAAAAGAGATTATTGAGTTGAGGATAAGATCTATCGAGAAAAAGGAATCAGCACTTAAGGAAAAATTCCAGAAACTGCATCAAGAACTCCTGTCTGCACAAGAAACTACTGAATAAATTTAACTGTTCCAAAACACACAGAGTTATCCTTTTAAAGATATGTTTATAAACATCAATCTATGGTAGATATGATTGAAGAGATTATAGGGTCAAGAAGCAAGGTCTCTATTCTTAAAGTATTATATAATACCGATAGGACACTTACTATAAGAGAAATATCTATTAAAGCAGGAGTTCCTTATTCTGTTACTTATAAAGACATAACTATTTTCAGTAAGCTACATGTTGTATTGCTAAAAAAACAGCTCAACCGAACTCTTGTAAAGCTTATCTGCTCAAACAATTATATCAGAAAATTAAGACCTGTGTTTGAAGGAGAACTCTCTCATCCCAAAAAAATGTTTACAAACAAGAGAGCTCTTATCATGATTCACTCCAATGCAGATCCTGATGCCCTTGGAAGTGCCATAGCTCTTGCAAGAGGTCTTTATCAGTCAGGTATGCACTGTGAAATAATGTCTCCACAAGGGGTAAGCAGACAATCAAAAGCTATTCTAGATAAATATCCATACCCTATCCTTACAGAAGTGAAAAATTATCCAAAACTAATATTTATTATTGATACATCCTCGCCGGAACAGCTTGGAAACCCGGATTTTCCCGCAGATGCAAAAATCATACTGATAGACCACCACAGTCCAGGTAAACTTGCTCAGAGAGCCACATTTTCAATAATTGATCCTGACTCAAGATCCTGTTCAAGACTTGTGCATGATTTTCTTATGAATGCAGGAGTAAACCTGACAAAAGAGATTGCATTTTTCCTTGCAGCAGGTCTTGTAGCAGACACAGCTTTTCTGAAATTTGCCCAGGAAGAGGATATCATTTATCTCCACAGGCTTCTTGAATTTGTTACCCTTAACGAGATATTCAATATTCTTAACGCATCCTCATGCACAGACTTTTCAGAAAGGGTTGTACGGGCAAAAGCAATGCCAAGGATAGACTCCTACCGGATTGGAGATTTGATTGTCTCATTCACAAAAGTCGGTTCATTTGAATCCCAGATAGCGAATTTCCTTATAAGATCATTTTCAGATATAGCAATAGTAGAAAACATCCAATCAAAGAACGAGGTCAGGATAAGCGGCAGGGCAAGGAAACATCTTGAAGGTATGCTTGATCTGTCTTCTGTTTTCCAGATAATTTCAAAAGATATTGACGGCAATTGCGGAGGCCATGATCTGGCAGCAGGAGCTAATGGCACAAATAGTGATAATATGAAATTGGTAAGAAGAAAACTCATTTCTTCGTTTGAGAAGATTTTCTCGCTCAAAGCGAAAGCGATATAAAATCTTAACCAATAATTGATATAAGAAGAATTATGTAGTAGGTGTTGAATATGGCAGAACTTGATGAGATCATGGCACATATGGATGAATTAAAAAACGATAGGCGTGTCCCAAAAAATGTAAGAAATTCAATATCTCTTGCGCAAAGGGAGCTTATGGATGACAATGAGAACATAAATGTAAAGCTCAATGCTGCAATATCTATTCTGGATGAAGTCAGCAATGATACGAACATCCAGCCTTTTACAAGGACACAGATCTGGAATCTGGTTTCACTGTTGGAAGGATTTCAAGAACAATCTGACTAATACATTTAAAAATATTGAGAAATATAATTTTTATATATTATATAATTGTTAATGAGGCGAAATATATGGGCTTTTTCAACAAGTTGAAAATAAAAGATGAGGACGATATAGTTTCTGAAATGGAATATATAGAAGTTGATGATTTTGAACGCGATGGCAGAGGCCATTTTATGATAAGAATCGAGACACTTACAGATTTTGCTGATACTACATTGATCCAGGAACATGTAAGGAAAGGAAATATTGTATGGGTTAAGATAAGACCTCTTAAAGAAAAAGATATGAGTGAGCTTAAAAGAGCAATTGATCGACTTAGAAAGACCTGTATTGCAATAAATGGCGACATAGCAGGGGTTGATGACGATTTTATTGTACTGACTCCTCCGGGAATCGTAGTTCACAGGAGAGACTAAATTATAAAAAATCCTGTTTTTTTATTTTTTCTTATTTTAGTTTTTTAACCTTACTTCAGCCTTAATGCATCCAGATTATGTGGTGCTCTGGTTTCAATGTTAAATGCCTTGTGCATTGCCCGGGTAAGATTGATTACCTTGCTGTTTTCTCCATGGTTTATTATGATCATATCTGGTTTTGAGCGCAGTGAATATACAAAATTCTTTAGTTCCTTGAAATTTGAGTGTGCACTGAATCCACCGATTTTTGCAATTTCCAGTTTAACACGTACAAATCCACGACCATTACCATTTTGGACCGGTATATCCTTCCACCCTTCCAGAATATTTCGTCCAAGCGTACCTTCTGCCTGATAACCTACAAATGCAAGCGTGTTTCGCTCATCTCCTGCAAGGTGTTTAAGATATTCCATTATTGGTCCGCCTGTAATCATACCTGATGTAGTTAATATTATTGCCGGCTCAGAGTTATCTATTGCCTGTTGCCTTTCTATATGTCCCCCAATACTTTTGAAATGTTCATTCAGGAAAGGATTATAGTTTTGTCGAAATATTTTACTCTGTATTGATTTTGAAAGAAACTCAGGATAAGTAGTATGTATCGCAGTTGTATCCCAGATCATCCCATCAAGGTATACTGGCAGATCTATCTCCTTGTTTCTCAACTTTTCATCTAAAAAGATCATCACTTCTTGTGCCCGCCCGACAGCGAAAGAAGGTATAATTACCTTTCCACCTCTCTTCACAGTCTTTTTTATCATATCCATAAACTCTTTTTCACACTGCGCCTTTGGTGGAGATATATCTTTCTGACCGCCATAAGTGCTTTCCATTATAAGTGTCTCAACTCTCTGGAAATTATTTGAAGAACTGTCAAGCATCCTTGTCTGCCCGTATTTGAAGTCCGCAGAATATACAAGATTGTGAAGACCCTCACCTATATGGACATGCACCATAGCAGAACCAAGAATATGCCCTGCATTATGAAATGTAAGTCTCATGTCTGGTGTTATATCTGTAACCTGCCCATAATCAAGGACAACACAGTGTTTGATAGCATTTCTGACACCCTTGCTTGTATATGGGGATTTGCCATGCTCATTCTGGCAGATCTTTATATAATCAAGCTGCTGCAGAGCCATTATATCTCTTGTTGGAGCAGTCAGGTATGTAGGTCCGCAGTATCCGTATTCATAAAGATATGGCAGGAAACCGCAGTGATCCATATGCGCATGTGAAATCACGACAGCATCAAGTTCTTCCAGATCAAATTCATAACTATTGATATAAGGACCAATCTCTCTTCCATATTTGTTTCCGACATTAAGTCCGCAGTCGAGAAGCACCCTGCTCTGCTCAGTTTGTAGAAGTATTGCAGATCTTCCGACCTCTCTTGCAGATCCAAGAAAACTAACCCTTACCCATCCTTCCTTACCGCCTTTCTTAAGCTGTATCTTCTGTCCGATCTGGTTAAGGAACTTCTGCCTGTATTTTGACTCTTCGTGTATGATATCTCTGATAGTATCAACGATTTTTGATTTAATGAGAGGAATCCTCTTAGTCTGCGGCGACCAGCATGTCTCTTTTTTGATTTTATGTAGCATCTCACCTTTAGGTCCGATTACCAGACCAGGTTTTCTGGAATATATGATGACTCTTGAAAATGCCGGCTCAAACCTGATATCTTCTATTGCCGCATCCTTTGGGACCAGCTCTTTTATTTTCTTTTTTGCAGCCTCTTCATCAAGTCTGATAGACTTATCAGCCCTTATATCAATTCTTTTCTTTATCTCTTTTACAATATCTCGGACTTTTGTTCCGCCTTCGACCAGAAAATTCCTGTTCTGTGTAAATACAACAATATCAGATCCTTCAAACAGTATCTCTTTTATCATTGCATCATTTGGAAATTTTTTTATAAGGTCTTCTAATGTTGTCATTTTTATGCCCCCGTTATATTATTATGTAAAAAACTGAATGAGCGCTAACCGCCCAAACCATTAAATTTTTGTTAATTATAAGAAACTGATTATGTTTCAATAAACATTTATCTAATCTTTCAGAAGCTCATTTACTTTCTCTTTTGGAAGCCAGGTTAACCCATCTTTTGTAATTGTTGCAATTGTAAGGGATTCACCGCCTGTATATACATCTCTTTTCCTTGCAGATTTTAGAGCTCTTACAAAAACATTAACCCCCTCTTCAACACTGCACCCTTTTTTATATGCATCTTCAAGCACGCCAAGCGCCATATATGAACCGGAGCCGCTGAAAGAAAAATCATCAATTGGATATACTCCTCCTGTAATATCTGTATCAAATACCTGCGCGCCTTTTTCATCATCATATCCTGCGATAAGCAGCTGGACCATGTCCGGTCTTGGACTGTTCTTGTATCCTGACCTAAGTATTGTTCCAAGCAGGTTTGCAGCAACCTTTACTGGCACAAATCCTTCAATATTATTCTGCATCTTGTAAAGATTCAACTCAGCTTTTATCATTTTTGCAAGAGCCTGACCATCACCGGCTGTTCCTGCAATTGTCATTGCTATATTATCAGTGATCTGGAATACTTTTTTAATATTCTTTATAGACGCGATGCTTCCCATAGTCGCCTGTTGGTCGGCCCCTATGACTACACCATCTCTGCATACGATTCCTACTGTTGTTGTACCTGTTTTCATAGTTTCCATATAATAAAACACCTTTCTGAAAACAACCCAGAAATATAAGAAGTAATTTAGAATTTAAACCTAATATTTATAAAGTTAATGGTTTCTCATATGTTCTTTTAGCTGTTTTTCCATATCTTCCATGACATATATCTGTATTCCGGTCCGTATTCCTTGTGTAATAATCACATTTATCTTATAAGATTTTTCTTTATCATCCATCTTTTCCGTATATAGAACATTATCTTTCCTTTTTACAGTATATCCTTCATGTTCATATACACCTTCAATAGTGTTGGCCACAGCATCAAGAAGACCTTGATCTGTAAGGTGATCTTCAACCTTACTGAATTCCATGTATCCAGTATCTTGTATATGAACTCCGCCCTTGAACTTTGACTGATCATCTTCTGGAAGTCCCAGTTCATTTTTCAATTTTCCGTATACTTTATCAAGAACCGATTCATTTTCATTCATTTTCAATCTCACCTTTTACTGATATCCACAAAAATTGTGCTTGACGCACTAAACATAGATTTTTTGCCAGATATCTTAATCTTGGCCATATATTCTTTGCCACTCTTTGATATTAATATATTATTTTTGTATTCTTTTACATCATATCCCTCAGCTTTATATGTATCTTCTATTGTTTTGATAACTCTATCCTTTAAGATATTATCACCATTAAATCTTGATGGCCCTACAAAACTCATATATCCGCTCTTTGGATCTTTTTCATTTTTCTCAATTATGGACAGATTATCCCTCTTTAATCCCAGCTCAGATCTAATATTTCCATATACTCTATCTAAGATATCTTCTGGGAAAAAATCTGCTTTAAGTTCAACTATTGATGTATATACTTTTCCTATTCCAAAAACCTCATTAAATATAACTCTATAACTAATATTAGAAAACAAAATTTATATATGTTACTCCCAGAAAGGAATAGTCTATATCAGAAACCCATCAATAATCC
The DNA here is from genome assembly GCA_030636615.1 of Candidatus Nanohaloarchaea archaeon. Lineage (GTDB taxonomy): Archaea > EX4484-52 > EX4484-52 > EX4484-52 > GLR71 > DAOVWP01. Next base: position 2,619 of record DAOVWP010000012.1, on the reverse strand, counting down.
CTTGCAACATATACGACATGCTTGGCATCCTTGCCGCAAACAATACACTTCACGCCTTTGCCAACCTTTTCAGATTTCTCTTCATTTGTCCCGCGCACTTCAGCTCCGCAGGCATCCTTGATCTTATCTGCGCACTTCTCTCCATCCATCTCTATTGAACAGAACCCGCACCTGACAATCTTACCGCCAACAATGCTCTTCTTCAGATCATCAAACTTAGAACAATCAACAATAAGACCTTTAACATTATCAACTGCCTTTTTCTTCAGGTTGACCAGTATTTCCGGTTCAACAGAAGATATTGTCTTCAAGATATCAGCTTCAGCAACAAAAGATTTTTTGCCAGTATCTCTTCTGACAATGACGACCTGTTTGTTTTCAATATCTCTTGGTCCGATCTCAATCCTTAAAGGAACTCCTTTAAGTTCCCACTCATAGAACTTTGCTCCTGCAGACCAATCAGTTGAATCAATCTTGACCCTGAATCCTTTAGACTTAAGCTTATCACACAGATTCTCGCAGGATTTCATGACAATCTCTTCTTTTCCCTTGAAGATTATCGGAACAATCACAATCTGCAACGGAGCCAGATCAAACGGATATACAAGCCCCTTGTCATCTCCATGGACGCATATGATAGACGCAATGATCCTTGAAAAACCAGGCCCATAACATGTCTGGTATACATACTTCTTCTTCTCATCTACATCAGTATACTTAATATCAAAGACTTTTGCGAAATTAGTGCCAAGCATATGTGTTGATCCGACCTGATTGACTCTGCCGTTGACAAGTAATACATCGCATCCAAAAGTATCAACTGCGCCTGCAAACTTATCCCACTGCGGTCTTTTGTATATCATGAAAGGAAGCCCTATTTTATCCCAAAGCATTGCTTTGGTTATCTTCTGATCAACTTTTGTCTGTTCCCATGCTTCTTTTTCCGTTGCGAATGCGCAGTGCGCCTCTATCCACATGAATTCTCTTTCTCTCAGGAACGGTCTGGTCTCTTTAGTCTCGCACCTGAACACAGTACCTGACTGATAATATTTGATTGGAAGATCCTGATAAGACCTGATCCATTTTGCATACATTGGATATATTGCAGTCTCTCCGGTCGGTTTTAGCGCAAGCCTCTCCTCAAATTTTGTATTGTTTGACCCGCTCTCAGTGATCCAGAATACTTCAGCGGAAAAACCCTTGACATGCTCTTCCTCTTTAGATAAGTTAGATTCTGGAATAACAGATGGAAACATTGCAGGATAATGATCATATTTACAGAATTCTTCATCAAACATACGATACATTATATTTGTAGTTATCATAGTCCACGGTTTTCTTACGACAAAACCCTTTGCGCCGTATCTTGTATCAACCATATCCGCGAACTTTATGACTTCCCTGAACCATTTAAGGAAATCATCTTTTTTTCTTACACTAAGCATCTCGCTTTTATCAATCACTTCTTTTCCCATCGTTAAAACCACTATTAGAATATTCTTGATTAAATTTTAAATATATTGATGTTGATATTACATCAATACGCTAAACACAACACAGATGGACAGATTCAAATCCATGCACTTCTCCTTCAGTCCTCTCTTGGGTTTTACAGCTCTCTCCACCAGAGGTATCAACAACTCTTCCTCCAATATCACTGCACTCATCTGTTGTCAGGACTACAACATTTCTACGATCCATACTATGATCACTGACTTCAAGATTTTCAACCATGATATTTACAGTTACTGCATCAAAACCATAATCTGCATTTACACTATACTCAATCTCAACTTCCCAGCATCCTGGACACTTTGCCTGCACTGCATTAACGACCCGTAGATTATTCCCCTCCTCTTCTATATACTCTCTCATTCCCTTGGCAAACATCTTGGCAACATCAATCGATTCTGATAACAGTTCAAATTGCGGATCACCAGAACTGCAATCTTCTTCCCATGCTCTGATACACTTCTCTTTTGCCTCACACCAGCTATACCCAGCGCTACCGAGACACCCATATTCATCCCGATCTCCGCCAACAATTTTACCTCGATCATGTATAGCCATTGATGCAAAAATACATACAAGAATAAGCGCAAATATAATATATCTAAGATCATATTTCATATCAGGACACCAATTATAACCTATCGCAGTTAATAGTTATTATTCGGGGACATTATAAATAAATTAAGTTGGTTGGGCGATTATATAAGTAATCTCTTATTTCTTATGTCTCTTTAAAGAAGCAAGTATAATTCTCCTACGTTGTATTATATGTATTGTGATAAGGATCAGAAAAATCGGCTGAATTATTTTTATGTCAATCGCGCCAGTTAGCTTAGAGATAACTATAATAACAAATAATATCATCAACAACCAGTCAACAATCAATATATCTTTTCTCATAATATCTATTCTCCCAATAGAGTATATAAACACAATATATCCTTTTAATATCTTCCCAGACAATTATCTGTTGATGCCTCTCAAAATTGTCTTTGTAGGAAACTCGTTTTGCGGTGATGATGGTATCGCTCCAAACATCTATAAGAAACTCAAAGATCATCCGGATCTGAACAACATGGAACTTATAGATATAGGCACAAACAGCTT
>DAOVWP010000010.1 GCA_030636615.1 Candidatus Nanohaloarchaea archaeon | reverse complement strand
GTTGATCTGATGTTTTGCGACAGGCGGACATATCTGGACCATTCCTGATAAGACATACCCATATTCTCAGATACTGCATGAACATTGAATTTCGTGTGGTCTTTCAGATCCTTTTCACCGTCCTTGTAAGGGTTTATTCCACGGTTATATACTCTAAAATGCGTGCCGAACTTGAGACCTGATTTTACAATATATCCTCTGGATCTCAGATCCTTGAAAACAGTGTATTTCTGGGAAAATTCAGGATCTACCTGTGAGAATAGTCTTGTCGCCTGCGGCAGGCTAAGAGTCTTACCGGCTTTCTTTATTGTGATCTGTTCTCTTTCCAGAAGCAGCATTGCTTCTTCCAGCAGAAGCTGGAGGTATCTTACTTTCTCATCTTCGATAAATTTTCCGAAGTACTTTTGCGAAAAAACTGCATTACATTCATCAGGATCCCATATAACAACCCTATTGTTAATGATTTCTGCAGTGGCCAAAACTTTTTTGTCATTGGACATCTCTGCTATCACCTTTTAGATAATAGGGTTTGGTCAGCTTTATATATATTTATGAGAAAGTGACTTTGTGTAAGAAGTCTTAAAAATAACTAACTTTATACACAAAGTCGAAACGACAAATAGATATTTAATCTCCAGACCACAATAATAATTTATGGAAGATATTACCAAAATCAAAGCAAAGGATATCATGTCGAAAAATATAATATATATTGAAATTAGCCAGACTTTGAATAATGCAATATCTGTTTTGAGCAATGAAAAAATCCACAATATGTTAATCTATGAAAACAAAAGATACGCTGGCATTTTTGGATATAAACAACTCGTAAGATTATACCGAAGACCTCCAGATGACACAAAAATCAAGGATTTTATAATCAAGCCACCGTTAATATCAGAAGACACAAGCATCATAGACATAGTTGATATTATGTACCGGCTGAACTATAAGATATTACCGGTAGGTGACGAGAAAAAAATCACAGGAGTAATAAGTGAACGTGATGTCCTTAAAACCATATTTAAATTAAGTTTACTAAGTAAAAGAAAAGTGGAAGAATTTATGACACCAAATCCGATTACATTGTTTGAATATGACACTCTAGGAGAGGCATTTACATTGTTCCGCGAACAGAATGTAAGCAGAATACCAATTATCGACAAAAATAAAAAACTTGTAGGTATTATCGAATCACTTGATCTTATTAAGGAGATTTCTTCAAAAGGACAGTCAGGACGAGATTCATCGTCATCAAACATACGAAACTATAATACACCACATGCATATATTCCAACGATTATCAGCAACCATGATATACCGGTAAAGTCAGTAATGTCAACAAAATTTGTCGCAGCAAAAACAGATGATATGCTTACCGATAAAATAAAAGAGACTATAGAACTAGATATGACAACAATTATCATCACTGATGATAACAATTATTTGGTAGGGATTGTAGCTCCAAAAGATATAATACAGGTTCTTGCTGCACTAAAAGAAAGAGAGAAATTATATGTGCAGACATCAGGACTTGATTCCATATATTCAATCGACGAATTCCAAAAATTAGAAATTCATCATATTATGGACAGAACCATCAAAAAGATTTCATCTGTTTCAAAAATAACCAATTTTACAATCCACGCAAAGGTATATGATGTTGATGGAGACAGAAAAAAATACTCATTCAAATGCAAATTCCAGATGGAGAAAGATATTGTTTTTGTAAAAGATAGTGGATGGGATTCTATTGATACCTTTGCTGTTCTAATGAAAAAAGTTGAAAAAATTGCCTTGAAAAAATTGAAGAAACATGTAAAAGGCATGATATCAAAAAACCGCAACACAAAACACAATATTTTGAATGATCTATAAATACAAAAACCAAATCATAAACTTCTGTTTAATTGTTCTGACAGAAAGAGGATAACAATAATAACATCTATTTTTTCATCAGATTCTTTTTTTCTTTCATATTTTCCCTTGCAAAAAATCCAATCCCTGAAGAAACAAGTATAAATTCTGTTAGGCACAATCACAGGATAATATATTTTATATATGTTCGATTCTGTATGACTTTGTATAAGAAGTCCAAAAAATGATTGACTTTATACATAGAATCATTACTTTATACACAAAAGCTACTTTCTACACAAAGCCTGAGAGAATTGGAAAAAATAAAAAGAAAAAAAAGGTGGGTGGGGGGAAATAAAGTACTGATGAGAAAAAATGTCTAATTTATAAAGGTAAACTAAAGGTTTGGATCAACTAAATTCCATAGACCACCTCTTTGATAAGATTAAGCTGATCTTTTCTTGTTATGAATTTTTTAATCATATGAGACCCCTGTCAAACTTTAATACTTAATTCTGTGGGGCATATATAAAGTGTTGTGAAAAGATGATTCATGTTTCTGATTCACAAGTTATATATAGAAGTTGGAGAAAAACGGTGTCAAGCGCTCAATTAAGCATAAAGGATGGATAAGTCTCCACTTTCTCAAAAACAGATCCTTCAGATATTGTTATTACCACAGGGGTTGATTTGAGCTCAATCCCTATTTCGTAAATTCTTGGCACATTTCCTATCATATTAGGTATTGTGGTCTCAATATAACAGTAACTGGTATTAAGTGATGTATACTGCGGCGGACACTTTATTCCCACAGCAGTATGATCTTCATCTTTAAAATCAAAAATAGCTGTGCCGTAACCTAACCTTTTAATCAGTTTTGCAAGAAGAATTGCCTTGTCTGTATCTGTTCCGTTCTGGAGATAGAGTGTCTCATAAGGGTATTGTATTTCTGAGTCTGTAGTGTTGGTATTGTTTATATGCTGGACAAGGGCTGTCATAAGTTCTATCTTTGTATCATCCACATCTGAGAATGTGTTGATCTTATGAATAATTGAGTCTATAATATAGTCGCCGTTCTGATCATTTACAATTGTTGTGTAAAAGTCCTGTCTCCAGTTGTCTGAGAGAGTTCTCTTGTATGTATTGTCAAAATGTTCCTTATCCTGATAGAAATCAAACATGTCTGTGTGCATTGTAAGGCTGAACTCGTAGTTTGTGTATCTCTGGAAGAAGATCTCTTTAGTTACAGGTGATTTTTGGTTCATAGGTATGCAAACATCATTAAATGATTCATAGTTCCCAAAAGTTGGGCATCCACAGACAGAGGATTTGTTTATCAGTATACCATCTTCGCAGAACAGGGGTTTAAGCTGTGAGCATGAGTTGTAATAGGTGCCGTCGTCACATGTCGGTGTCTGTGTGCAGGAATTTTCATCTATTGAATAGCCATCAGGACAGCCGCATATTGATGCTGACTTAATAAGCTCTCCGTCAATACATCTGTATGGCTTGTTCACTGAACATTGTGGGGAAAGAGTATCATCAAAACAGTATATCATTGGTATACATTCACCATCATACATATATTTTCCGCTTCCGCAGTGAGTGTAGAAGAAGATGAAATAGATTATTATTACTGTGAGAATTAATGATATCGCTAGATATATTTTGGCTTTTCTTGATTTTTCCTTACTGATCAGCTTAGATTCCAGTATCTTGTTCTCTATGGAAGAGGAGATCTTTTTGCTATTCTGTTCCGCAGGGACTTTATCATTTTGCGACATGTTGAATTTAATTGTGCTTGTCTGGTATATATTGATAATGACTATATTCAGAAACTATTTAGAAACAGATAAAAATAAAGTGGGACTGGTGTGACTTGAACACACGACACCCAGATCTTCAGTCTGGCGCTCTCCCAACTGAGCTACAGTCCCGTTTTCGCGTCCGTCGATTAATTCCACGAACACAAAAGCGCCCATAACAGGACTCGAACCTGTGACCACTTGGTTAACAGCCAAGCGCTCTACCTACTGAGCTATATGGGCATTGATAATAACTGAAATTAGCACAACAATTTTTTAAAGGTTATGGTTGCGTCATTGTATTTATCAGTCAATAAAATCTTTTTTTGCTATCTTTTGCGGGAGATACTCTTTTGCAACGAATTCAAGGCTTTTGCTTGCAAGGGCCTGTTGTTCTATCCTTATACCTTTTGAAAGCATAGCTTTAAGTTCCTTGACCCAGTGCGGTTTTTTGAACCATTCATAGGATAAAAGCTGGTTTATGCGCTTCTTATCAACATCTTTCAGATGTTCTGTAACTTTATGAAGCGAAAAGTTATCGACATCGTCCATAGTCATGCCGAGGAACCTGCAATTGGGTGTGGCAAGTCGTTTTGATTCATAGGCAAGATTCATTGAACCAGTCTTTACAACTGAGTAAATGTAGTATCCCCATGGATCGCCATCTGTAAAGACATAGACCGGTAGTTTCAGTCTCTCGTTGAGAAGCTTTATGAGTCGTCTTGCGCCTCTTGCGGCCTGACCTCCCAGACCGACCAGTATTGCGTTGTTCTCCAGATGGAATTTTTCCTCTACAAGACGATCAACCATCGCTTTTGTCTCTACGACAAGCACATAATCTGCGTCACATTGGAGAAATTTATAGTCATCTACGATAGATGGTATTGCAAGACCGGATTTGCCCAGTTTTGAGCAATCTATCCTATCACCCATATCCTCAATTATAAGTTTTCCGAAAAGTATGCCGCTGCTGTCGGCTTTCAGGTGAAGCTGTTCTCTCAGGGAATCTGTCATTGTCTCAAGATCTTCAATCAGCGGGTCTGATTCGTCCTGACCTTCAAATGTGTTCTCTTTTGTGCCAGGGATGTTGTGCTTCAGTTCATAATACAGTTCTCTTATGCTTGCAGTCTTTTGATTTTCTATAAGTTCTTTGCATTTTGATGCTACAAGCAGGGTCTGCATGAATTTTCTTGTATGGGCAAAGTTGAAGAAGTCTCTGGTTGATCTGTTGGTCCCAAGATACAGAAGACCATCATCCTTATTATAATGGATGTTTGATGCTGCCCTTACAGGAAGATTAAAGGTTGGCGAGGTGGAACTAAATATGTCTGTTGTCACTTTTTCGCCAAGTTTTTTTATCCTGTCCGCAACAAACTCGTCTGTCTCAAACTTCATTGAACCACCTCTTCATCATTGTCCTGTATCGGCTCTGTCTGTTTTTCTTCGGTGTCTATTGTCTGCTCTTCACTATTACTTATACTATCAGATTTTATTCCTGTTATGAACTCTTCCTGTATCTCGACACCTTTTCCGGCATTTGTAAGATCAACTTCAAAGGCTTTCATCTTCTCATTTATGAGAGCGTTAAAACCATCTTCTATCTTTTGGCGTGGATGATCTGTTATATTGGCAAGCGCATCGATGACATCAGTACAATAAATATGGAAAATCTTCTTTCTTGCCTCTGCTTCTTTTATCTTGACCTTTTTTGAGATGTAGATTTTCATTTTTCGCGCAGCTTCCTGGATTGCAAGGTTTATCTCTTTAAGAATATCATCGTAAGAGGCTATGGCTTCTTTTCCTTCTGAAGTGTACGGCACCCATACGGAAACTATGTGGATAACTACTGCAAGAGGACCTGTAGGGAAAGAGTTCTTTGACTGCTGTATACCATATCTTTTCCAGTTGGATTTTAGGACGGCTCTTGTGATTGAGCATGCGGACTGTTCGTAGATCAGAGGAACTTTGTTTGCGTATCTTATGAGATGGATCGGTCCTTCCTTATCAAGATCTCCACCATAACCCAGACCGACCTCTATCTGGAAAGGGTAACCGGAGTATACTGCCGGCGGTCTTGATATCACTGATATGAACTCAGGGTTCATCTCTTTTTTCAGTCCTTTTTTTATTGCCTCAGCTCCGACAGGAGACAGGCAGTCTGTCTGTGGGGCCTGGATATTCACTTTTTTGATTGCCTTGAAAAGAGATTCAGTATCGGTCCTGCTAAGAGTTGTAGGTTTCATCTTCGTGTCAAGACCGGATTTTGTGCATATCTGAACTGCTGTGTTTCTGCCAACTCTTGAGAATTCTGAAGTGAAGAATAATACCAGATTTCGAGCTTCCGTGTTTTTCAGCATCCTCATTAGAATACCTATCTCAAGTCCGTGAGGATGAAGTTTTATTGATTTCGCTTCTATCGGAAGAGCGTCAACAACGCGCGAAAACTCGAACTGCTGGCCCTGAGGGTCTACAAAAACCACCTGAGCATAAGGGTTCATGATTGCTGTCTGTTTTATGTATTCCTCGATTGATTGTCTGCCTTTGATATACCTGCCCCTGACAGTAAGCTCAATCCGTGTGCCGCGGCCGTCTGCTTTAATTGTCTCGTCTGACAATATTTCCGGTTCGTTGCTGCTGACATTTATGCGAAGCTTGAATATGTGGGTCTTTCCGTCACCGATTCTTGAATATATCTTTGTTGTCCTGCCAGTAGATAGCTGGGCATACAGCACTGCTGCTGATATTCCTATTCCCTGCTGACCTCTTGATTGTTTCAGGTTGAACTTTGAGCCGTAGAGAAGTTTTGCGAAGATGTTTGGGATGTTCTTTTTCTTGATTCCTGGACCGTTGTCCTCTATGATAACGCGAAATACTTCATCATCAATCTCTTTGAGCTCAACATATATCTTTGGAAGGATCCTTGCATCCTCACAGGCATCAAGAGCGTTGTCAACAGCTTCCCTTACACAAGTTATAAGGGCTTTTGTGTTGTTTGAGAAACCTAGCATGTGCTTGTTTCGCTCAAAGAATTCGGCAACAGAGATAGACCTGTGTTCTTTTGCCAGTTTATCTGCAATAAATTCTTCGCTCATATCAAATACCTAACAGATCTCAAATACCTAATAATTCTGATTCTTCCTGTTCTTTTCGGACCTTGTAGAGATAGGAATATAGTGTCTTTATCTCTGCGCCGTCTATAATTATGCCGATCGCTTCTTTGGCATGATGCGCGTCTGCGCTGTTGCCTATTATTGAAACAGTCTTTCCGGATAGACAGATTTCTGTGTTTGTAGCGGTTTCTATATACTTCTTTGTCTTTCCACCCTGACCGATAACCCGTCCCTTGTATCTTTCTATATCTTTTGACTTGTGACCAACAACGGATTCAAGGTTGATAACTATAAGATCATAATCTTCTTTCTTTAATTTTTTCACTGCATCTATATTGAAGCCGCGGCCTATACCTTTGACTGCCTTAGTCGCCTGCCAGAGGGCAAAACCATCTTCACTACTTACTATGACAGATCCTTCTTCATCAATACTTAGAGTTACGCCAAAGGTCTTTTCAAGATCTCTGCGAGTACTTCCTTTCTGTCCAATTAAAATCCCGATTTTACTTTTCGGAATCCTTAGCGTATCTTCCATGATAAGAAATTCTATGGTGAAAGGTTTTAAATATTGCGGAGGAAAATGAAGATTATATGAAAACAGCAGCGTTTATCGGAAGATTCCAGCCGTTTCACAAAGGACATCTGTCTGCTGTGAGAGAGATTCTTGGTGAAAATGATCAGCTTAAGATAGTACTTGGTAGTTTCAAGAAGAATCATACACAGAACAATCCGCTTAATGGTGATGAGAGGTATTCTATCATCAAGAATGTGTTGGAGAGTGAAGGGTTTGGAGGAAGGTTTGAGATATTTTCCATGCCGGACTACAGTAATGATAACAGGTGGGTGGATGAGTTATTCAAACTTACAGGTGATCTGGATGTCGTCTATACTGCAAACGAGCATACAAAAAGGTGCCTGGTTTCAAGAGTAAAAGTCAGGATGCAGAATATGTATGAACCTGAGACATATAACGCTACATCTGTGAGGGAACTTATCAGGAAAGGCAGAGATTGGGAAGATCGGGTTCCTGATTCTGTGGCAAAAGAGTTGAGGGAAAAGGGGCTTGTAGATGTCATAAAGACGAGCGGCAGCCCACCGGATAAGGTTAAGGATGTTGCTGAGTTTCTTTCAGGGGTCAAAAATTGCAAAGTGGCTATAATACATCATGATGATTGTGACGGAGTATGTTCAGGTGTCCTTGCCGGCAAAATTGTTGAGAGGGGAGAAGGCAATAAGATCAGTATGTTTACAACAAGGTTTGCACCGAAGGTCACTGATGATTTGTATAAGGATGTTGCTGCCATTAAACCTGAGTTGATCATCATGAGCGATTTTGTGGAAGATACTGACAAAAGTTCTGCGCAGTTTATCAAAGAACTTGGATGCAAGGTTGTCATAGTTGATCATCATGTGTGCAGGGATTACAAATTTGTTGATGGTGTATTGTATACTAATCCCAGAGTCGATATAAATCCTGATAGATATATTCCTGCTTCCGCGTATATGTATATGATTGGCTGCGAAGCTGATGAAAATTTCAAGAAATACCTATGGATTGCTACTGTTGGCACGATTGCAGATTATGGCGCAGCTGATAATGAAGAACTCATAAGGAAGTGTATTGATAAATATGATGATTTGTTTGACTGCAACAGTATTGAGAACCGGGACCTTTTCAAAACAAAGTTCGGATCGATCAGCAATTCTATCGGCGCAGTCATAAGCTGGGATGGATGGAGCGGTGTTGATATGGTCACAAAAGTCTTATCTTCTGTGAAGGATCCGTATGAGTTTCTCGCAGCAGGTACACCTGAGCTGAAAAAGGTCTGGAATGAGTATAGAAAGATTGAGGCTGAGATCAAAAAAGTTGTTGAAGATTTTAATGTTAAGCGCAAGAAAGATGGTAAGATACTTATGTATGAGGTTGTCTCAAAATATCCTCTTAAATCCAAGATATCAACTATAATCTCATCACAGGTTGATGATGAAAATGTTGTGATCATATGGCAGAAAGAAAATGATAAGATCAGGGCATCTCTTCGCAACCAGTCAGGAGATGTTGATCTGAACAAAGTTGTTTGTGAATCGATCAAAGGTCTGGATGCGCGCGGTGGTGGACACCCTAAGGCGTCTGGAGTAATTGTGTCAAAAAAAGATTTTGATAAGATGCTGGAGCGGATTGTCAGGATGGTTAATTGTAAATAAGTGAATTATTTCAGTTTCTGACGGATATATGAGACAATGGATCCGAACATTATGCTTGATCCGATAATCAGGGATGAGTTGTCTTGTGTTAAAAACGATACAGATGTCCAGATTGTACCTACTGCGAACAGGTAGATCAGCGAGGTATTGATTGTTTTATCGGATTTCTTTGTTTTTCTTATATTGGTGTCTTTACTTTTTTGTTTGTTCTTCGGTTTGAAAAAAGAGAGGAGTGCAGTAGATCCGCCAAGAAGTATACTGGCATCATCAAGAGACCGTATGCTTAATAATCTTTTTATTATAAAGGAAGGTCTGAAGTAGAAACTGCGATACATAAGTTTATAGAGATCTTTGATCTGCTCGGCGCTCAGGTTCTCAAGACGCATGACAGGTTTTGCAAGAGTATAATCATCCCAATCATAAGTTAGGATAAGGTTGCGTTCTTTTGCCCATTTAAACATTGCGGTTCCTGGAAACGGTGTTGTTATGTTTACGACTAAAAGATCAGGGTTTATCTTATTGACGAACTTTATGTTTTTGCGTATTATCTGTTCATTGTCACCAGGGTTTCCGACCATGAAAGATAGACGGCATTCAATCCCTGCCTTCTTTGTCCATCTTACTACATTTACCACTTGAGGAATATTGATTTTCTTGTTGATGTTTTTGAGCACAGTCTCATCAACATTTTCAACGCCATACATTATCTGGTGACATCCTGCAGTTTTCATTTTACTGAGCATATCTGGATCTATAAAATCTACGCGCGCAAAACAGGTCCATGAAATATCTACATTGTTTTCAAGAATCATATCACATAACTTTTCAACATTTTTCTTGTATACTGTGAAGGTATCGTCATAGAAGAGTATCTGTCTTATTCCATAATTTTCAATAAGATACATTATCTCATCAAAGATCTTTTCAGCTGATTTGAATACCAACCTGTTTCCCATAGTCTTACTGCAGAATGTGCATCTCCCCGGACAACCTCTTGATGTCATCATGCTCATTGCAGGAAGTCTCTTATATGTCCCTTTTGCAGGACGGTATTTTTCTATTGGGAGAAGATCATATGCAGGCATAGGAAGAGAGTCGAGATCCACAATCCTGTCACGGTTTTTGTTCCTGATAATATTATATCCTCTTTTTGTTTTCTTTTTGAAGACAATTCCATCTATCTTCAGAGGATTTTTTGCATCCAGAATCTCTTTGAAAGTATGTTCACTCTCTCCAAGAGATATGATATCTATAAAGTTGTTATTTATGACTTCGTCTGTGACAAAAGTTGCATGGACACCACCAAAAACAATAATTGCATCAGGATAGATCTCTTTGCAGATCTTTGCAATCTTATACGCTTTTTTTATTGTGCAGGTCACTGAAGTTATCCCAATCACTCTGATATCTGAATATTTTTCGGCATAGTTCTTCTCAAAAAAGTCTTGGAAAGATTCAACTGATGGCGAGACTATGTTGCAATCAATAATTTTTACAGAGTATCCATTATGGCGGGCATATGCACCAATTGATGCCAAACCAAGCGGAGGGAAATTTGAGTTGACCTCTTTCCAGATATTTTCAGAATCTTCATAGAATATTGGGGGCGAGATCAGTAAACAATCCAATCTATCATTATTGGCTTTAGGCATAAATTTATGAGAGGAAAATCATAATTTAAATGTTTCTACTTATTCGAGATAAAATATAGTTTGATTTAAGGTAGAATAACCAAAGCTTATTAAATTCTGCAAATATTATGTTAATTATGAGAAAAACTAATGTTACGAGAAGTTATGGTCTGCTTGAAACATTTCTTGCAAAAAAAAGGGCAAGCAAGGCAAATGAGCTGATAAAACAGAAATCAAGGAGTGGTAAAATTCTTGATATTGGTTGTGGTACAACACCATATTTTCTTATGAATACAAAATTTAAAGATAAATATGGTTTGGATCCTTTAGTAAAAACTCAAAACTCTGACCATAAAATAATCCTTAAAAAGTTTGACATAGAAAAGAATACAAAATTACCATTTAAAGACAACAATTTTGATGTTATCACTATGTTAGCTGTTTTTGAACATATTGATCCTGATAAAATTCCAAACATACTCATAGAGATCAGAAGAATACTGAAACCAAAAGGTAGATTTATATTAACTACTCCTTGCACATGGACTGATAAACTCCTTAGAACTATGGCTATATTTAAACTGGTCAGCGCTGAAGAGATGAAAGAGCATAAAGCAGCATATACTAATGGATCCCTGATTTCTTATCTTAATGATGCAGGATTTGAAAGAGATAAAATATCTGTCAATTATTTTGAATTATTTCTAAATCACTGCGCATGTTCCGATAAATAAAATTATATCCTGGACAAATTTTAACGTCAGAAACCAGATATCCCTGCCATGTCAAGATAAGTTGTGTTATATATTGGCGACACAATATGGTCATATGGATGCACCCATGGAAGGTTTAGGATTGATATAAGACTCATAAATAGCCATAAGAGAATTATCAATAATATTATCCTGTTTTCATATTTCTGTAATTTGTTCAATCTTATCAATTTAACAATTAGAAATGCGGAAAGTCCAAAAATAACAAAGGAAAGATCTCCGACCATATATGTAAGATAACGGTCAGCTGCAAACATCTGCGCAAAACAGGATAAAAAGAAGATTAATATGAAAGAAATATGGTATAGGTTAATCTTTTTGTCATTGTACAAGTAGACTAATGCTGCACCTGGAAGAAG
>DAOVWP010000054.1 GCA_030636615.1 Candidatus Nanohaloarchaea archaeon | reverse complement strand
ACTCAGATCCTTTATCTTTGCCTCTCCGCTCTTGACTTCCTTATCCCCTATGACAACTACATATTTGTATCCTTTCTTATTAGCATACTTCATCTGTTTTGAGAAATTTCTGTTGCAGATATCATACTCCACAAGACACTTCTTCTTTGACCTTAACTTACCGGCAATCCTGCGAATATCTCCTTTCACTTTATCATTCACAGAAACCACATAGATTCCATTCTTCTCAGAAAAATCAGGCATAAGTTTGCGCGCATCCAGAGATACAATCAACCGTTCAATTCCTCCTGCGATACCTATTGCAGGCATATCTGCACCATACTGTCCACATAATTTATCAAACCTCCCGCCGGCAAAGATCGCACCCAAAGAAAGATCAGCTGTATCATATGCCTCAATCACAGTACCTGTATAGTACGCAATCCCCCGAACAATTGATAGGTCCAGCACGCAGTTTTCAAGTATATCATAATCCTCAAGGACAGAAATCAACCCCTTCAACTCTGCAAGTCCCTGCTCAAGCACCTCATTCTCAGACGGGAAATCCTTAAGCAGTCCGTTAAACACTTTTTTCGGATCACCCTTCCTTTTCAATGCGCACAGTATCTCAGCACCCTGCATATCTGTAATATCATAACTTAAAAACTCTTTCATAAGTGCCGCTCTTCCAAGCTTATCAATCTTATCGATTGTTCTCATAGCACCGCCCAACTGTTCTTTTTCGACAATGCCCAGATAGTTCAGTATCCCCTCTATAATCTTCCTGTTATTTATCCTGATCTCAACATCAAGCCCGAGTTTTTTCATCAGCTCAATTGATGTCTTGATGATCTCAGCATCAGCTTCAAAACAATCTGTTCCGAAACACTCAATATCCCACTGGTAAAAACACCTGTACCGTCCTTTCTGCGGTTTATCATATCTCCACATATTAGATATGCAATACAGTTTGATCGGAGCAGACTCCCTCAGACCTGCAATCATTCTTGTGATACCCACAGTAAGATCAAATCTGAGTCCAAGCTTCCGCCCACCTTTATCTTCAAAAGAATAGACCTCACCAAGATTATCTTCACCGGCCTTGGCAGCGAGGGTCTCATAATATTCAACAGCAACGGGCTCAATCTCATCATACCCGCTTTTTTCGACTACACCCCTGACCCGCTCATATATCCACTTTCTCTTCTTCATCTCAACACTGTCAAGATCTTTCATCCCTTTTGGTGGCTGGAAATTACTCATCCTATTCATCTCACACAATTATTTGTAACTCTTTTTATATCAAACTTTCTATTGGACTGCATCTACAACAAACCATTAAATCTTATATACAGACCACCCATTTTTATATACTTTCTTGTTCAAATTCATAGTAATATGATCACAGACGCAATATTTAACTATACTCTTTTCAACAATACTATTCAGCAATATTTACTGTTCGTGCTCTACACTGCCGGTGGGATTTTACTCGCAAAAATTGTATATCTCCTTCTTGAAAAAATAATCAAACCATTTGCAGAGAAAAGCAGATTCAAATTTGATGATTACATCTTTGATATTATTGACAAACCCCTTGTATTTTTCGTAGTAATCATGGGTTTCCTGTTAGGAACAAAACAACTTACATTAGGGATCAAAGGCTCAGCAATTGTTGATGGTCTTATCTTCATATTTATCGCTGTTAACATTTCATATCTTATTGTCAAATTCATAGACGTGATTCTTAACAAATATGTCCTGGACCTCACAAAACACACTGCCTCTGATCTTGATGACAAACTTGTTCCGATAATTAACAAGATTTCTGTTGTACTTGTATATGGACTTACCTTTGTATTCATATTAAAACACTTCGGGTATGAAGTGACATCGCTTCTTGCCGGTCTTGGTATAGGTGGTCTTGCTTTCGCCCTTGCGGCAAAAGACATTCTCAGCAACTTGTTTGGATCCCTGTCTATAATGGCTGACAAGCCGTTTAAAGTAGGTGATCGGATAAATATCAACGGTTTCGACGGCACAGTTAAAAATATTGGTCTAAGGAGTACTAAGATAAAGACTCTTGAGGGAACTTATGTCATAATTCCAAATCACAAATTGACAACAGACCCTGTCGAAAACATTTCCAGAAGAAAAGGCAGAAAGACAAAGATGACTATTGGGGTAGTCTATGATACTTCTTCAAAAAAGATGCAGCAGGCTGTTGATATAATAAAGAAGATCCTCCTTGATAATCAGGATGTGAGAGAGAAAGATTCCTATGTCCACTTTTCAACATTTGGAGACTTTTCACTAAACATAAATGTTATCTATTGGATTCATACATCAAAATACGATGAAATCGTCAACATAAGACATGCTGTCAACATGGAACTCAAGAAACGCTTCGAGAAAGCAGGAATTGATATGGCTTTCCCTACCCAGACTGTATATGTAAAGAAATAAGCATTACAAAAAAATTCTGAGGTATAAATTCTATCCAATTAACTCCTTTAATCTCCTTTGATAAATTCATCCAGCATCTTGAATGCTTTATCATCAGAATATTGTATTGCCGGATGTTTGAACCCGAAAGCGGAAATCTCTTTTAGATATCCTTTAATACCCCGATCTATTGCAAGCTTTGTGCATCTTATTGCATCAATCATGACCCCTGCGCTGTTAGGGCTGTCTTCAACAGACAATCTCATCTCAAGATTCATCGGGACAGATCCAAACTGCTCACCTTCCATCCTTATGAAACAAATCTTGTTATCTTTTTGCCATGGGATAAAATCACTCGGACCGATATGGATATTTTTCCAGTGAAGCGGCTGGCCAAGCTGTGACTGCACAGCTTCTGTCTTGCTTATCTTTTTGAAAGAAAGTCTTTTTCGATCAAGCATATTAAGAAAATCAGTATTCCCACCTGTATTCAGCTGGTATGTCCTCTTCAGTTTGACTCCTCTTTTGCTGAACAGGTTCGTCAGAACTCTGTGAGTTATCGTAGCCCCTATTTGCGCTTTGATATCATCACCGACACACACAAGTCCAGCATCTTCAAACATTTTGGCATATTCATCTTTTGATGAAATGAAGACCGGAATTGCATTGATAAAACTCACTCCTGCTTCAAGGCAGCAATTGACATAATACTCAGTTGCCTTCTGGCTCCCGACAGGAAGATAATTTATTAGGATGTCCGGCTTAGTCTCCCTTAACACTTTAACGACATCAACAGGATTCTCATCACTTTCGACGAACCTTATATCTTCATCATATTCTTCCATATGTTTTGATACACCATCAAGAGTAGGACCTCGCAGAACTTTTACACCGCTCTCTTTAACATTTTCACAAAAAACTGTAGTGTTATTCGGCTTTTGAAATATCGCTTCTGACACATCTTTTCCAATCTTTCTTTTATCAACATCAAATGCTGCAACAATTTCAATATCTGATATATAATATCCTCCTATAGAATTGTTCAGAAGACCGGGAATCTCCCGCTCATCCTTTACATTTTCATAGAAAGTCAAACCCTGTATAAGACTGCTTGCGCAGTTTCCAATACCAACAATTGCAATTTTTATCATAATCTCACCAAAAATATTACATATATTTCAATTACTTATTTTTAAGTTTCTCTCTTGTAAGTGCTTCAACTAGAAATGTTGATGATCTCTGGACATCATTACTTGTAAGCTTAATCTCATTCAGATCTTCTTTGATAGTATCTAATGTAAATGATGTCATGTTTTTATCGATTGCATCCGCAACAGCATAAGGTATCTTGTTAAGCGCTTTCTCAACCAACCCAGATGTCTTTTCAAGAGAATCTATCCTCTTTCCTATATTAATAATCTTAATATTAAGCTCATCAACGCTTTTTACTATTTTTGATATATCTGCTTCCATAACTACTTAATAGAATAGACTTACATAAATAAATGTCCTCAACATAAAGCCATTTCAAAAAAAGATTCATAATATAAACATTCTTGACTAATTTCCAGATATGACTCTCTTTGATATGGATGCTGTAATAATCAGGGAAGAAAAATATCTTACAGAAGACTTCGTACCTGAAGAGATGCTTCACAGGGACGGTCAGAAACAAGAAGTTGCAAACTCACTCAAACCTGCAATAGCAGGCAGGACACCGGGGAATCTGTTCCTTTACGGACCGACAGGCACAGGCAAGACTTCTATGATCAAGTGGATCTTCCAGGAGCTTGAAAAAAACACGCAGAAAGCAAAATGTGTCTATGTAAATGTTTGGCGCAAAGATACGACCCATGCAATACTTACAGAAATTCTCAGGCAGCTCAATATCTTCACAACTCTTAAACAATCAAGGAACGAGATGCTTGATCTTCTCAACAAAAACATAAAAAACAACGGATACAAGCTTGTTATCTGCCTTGATGAGATCGATCAGCTCAGAGACGAAGAGCTTCTCTACACCTTCTCGCGTGATGGCCACAGTCTTGTTCTTATATCAAACGATAAATATGCGCTCATGGACTTAGATGATCGGATAAAATCATCTCTTACTCTTAACTCAATTGAGTTTCCAAAATACAGCCCAAAAGATATAGAGGAAATAATAGCACAACGCTCAGAGTATGGACTTATACAAAATGCTATAGTTGAAGAACATTTGAGAATCATTGCGCACCAATCTAAAGGTGATGCAAGAGTTGCTATAGATCTTCTGAGAAAATCTGTCCTTAACGCTGAATCAGACAATTGCAGCAAGATAGATATTAAACATGTAAAGAAAGCTATAGATGAAAAAGAATTCTTAAGGAAAAGCAAAGTCCTCCCAAGACTAAATCCTCACCAGAAGCTTCTGCACGAGCTTATTGAGCAAGAAAAACAAATAGAATCCGGAAAGATTTATCCGCTATATTCTAATAGATCTGATTCTAAGGTAATTGATCGCACTT
>DAOVWP010000121.1 GCA_030636615.1 Candidatus Nanohaloarchaea archaeon | reverse complement strand
CCTTGGTGAGGAGTCAGGGAGCAATGAGAATGCATCTGAATACTTATGGATAATTGATCCAATAGACGGCACCAAGAATTATATGCGAAAGATTCCACTTTTTGCAACACAGATAGCGCTTATGAAAGATGGTGAGGTCATTATGGGTGTGTCAAATGCTCCTGCTCTGAAAGAACTAATATATGCAGAGAAAAGTAAAGGCGCATATCTCAATGACCGGCGGATACATGTATCAGGAACAGATATGCTGGACAAGTCTTACATGAGCTTTGGTAATCTTGGACATTTTGAGAAGAAAAGTCTTGTGGACAACCTGCTGACTCTTGTCAATTCAATGCAAGGGCACAGGGGTATCGGCGACTTCTGGAGCTATCATCTTCTTGCTGAGGGAAAGATTGATATAATGATTGAGGCAGATACAAAGATCTGGGACATTGCCGCAGTATCTCTCATAGTTCAGGAAGCAGGTGGAAAAGTGACTGATATCAAAGGAGGTACTGTCGGTAGAGACACCACTTCTGTCATCGCAACAAACGAGTTGGTGCATGATGAAGTTGTACAGGCTTTAAACTCATGATCTGTAAAATAAGCACATGAGAACTATTTTAACTTAATCTGTTTTACCTTTTGTGTGATTTTAGTGTTATAAGATTAAATTATTAAATATATAGGATTCCAATTAATTGTTATGTATTCCGGAAAAGTGAAAGAGTTTCTTAAGAAGCGCAAAGTCTCAGAAGGGGATTTTGTGAAATTTGTCCTTAAAGGCGTGAAATATTGCGGGATCCTGCTGCCTAATGAGGGTACATCGTCTACAGATTCACTTATGATTAAACAGGAAAGCGGGTATAATGTTGGGATCAATTATAATGATGTTGAGTGCCTAACTAACGCAGGGAAGAAAGCAACACTTGGCGGTGTATCTAAATTCAAGGATCTTAAATTCAACAAACAGATGCCTAATGTATCTCTTGTTGCAACAGGCGGAACTATCTCTTCACGGGTTGATTATAAGACTGGTGGAGTGTATATGCTCATGGAGCCTAATGAGATACTTAAAACCACGCCTGAGCTGGTTGATATTATTAATCTTGATGCGATTGAAAGTCCGTTTCGGATCGGAAGCGAGGATATGTCGCCTGATCTATGGTCACTTATGGCAGATATTATTGCAAAGCGGTTTAACAAAGGAGATGTCGGTGTGATTGTTACGCATGGGACAGATACTCTTCATTATACTTCTTCAGCCTTGTCTTTTCTTTTGAAGGATTTTCAGAAACCTATTGCTCTTGTCGGAGCGCAGAGATCGCCTGATCGCGGAAGTTTTGACGGGTCAATGAATCTTATCTGCGCAGCGCAATATGTCACTTCTGATATTGCGGAGACTGCGATTGTTATGCATGGAACTATGAATGATGATTTTTGTTTTGCGAACAGGGGTACAAAGGTAAGGAAGATGCACACTTCAAGGAGGGATGCTTTCAGACCAATTAATACGCTTCCGCTTGCGAAGATTTGGCCTGATGGCAAAAAGGAAGTATTGAATCAGTATCGTAAAAGAGATGATTCGGTTAAGGCAAAGGTCTGTGGAGGATTTGAAAATAAGGTTGCGATAATTAGCGCGTACCCAGGGGCTGATCCAGAGATTATTGATTATTATGTTGATAAAGGTTATAAGGGGATTATCATATCATCGACTGCTCTTGGTCATGTTCCCGGATACACACAGAAGAAGAAAGATTCCTGGCTGCCTGTCTTGAAAAGAGCGGTAGACAGCGGTGTGTTTGTAGGAAATGCATCTCAGACTATATATGGCAGGGTGCATCCGCATGTATACCGGCAGTTGATTGAGCTTGAACAGATGGGTATTGTATTTCTGGAAGATCTGCTTGTCGAGACTGCGTATGTCAAGTTGATGTGGGCGCTTTCACAGACTAAGGATTTGAAGAGAGTTAAGGAGATTATGCTGACCAATTATGTTGGTGAGTTTAATCAGAGGATTGTTCCAGAAGCGTTTTTGTATTGATGTTAATGTTAGTATTTGAACCTTTTTTCATATTCTTTATGATTCATCCATTCTAAAATTATTGATAGG
>DAOVWP010000107.1 GCA_030636615.1 Candidatus Nanohaloarchaea archaeon | reverse complement strand
TAATATTAAAGATCTAAGAGAACTTAACACAATTGAATCAACAGCATATCAAAATTTTAAAAAAGTCCAGATAAATCTGAAATACTACCAGATTCCACCACTAGCCATATCAACAATATTTTTTTTCGCACTAACAGGAATCAGTTATGCGCCTTTAAAATTTTGCGACACAATCAACATAACTAAAAAACGCAACCCAAACAAAAAGAAAAAAACAACAGGAAAATAAACCATACCCATAATTTCCTCAATATATAAATACAGCTAACCTTAAATATTACTATAAATAAGTAAACTCTACGGTGTAGAAATGAAAGATAATGTTGAGAAACTCAGAAGAGCAATTGGCATCGATTTTGATCACAGCCACGGTCCGGCTGAAGAAATAAATCTGAACCAGCCACCTTTACCTAACAATTACCAGTCTCAACAGCAAAATCAAAAAGAACCTGAACAACCACAAGTACCAAAACCATTTGCAATAGACGGACAGAAACCGCCAATATCAATCCAAAGAGAACCAATCAAAATTGAACCTAAATCATCCCAACCGCACCAGACACCAATTCAAGGCGATAATACTCTTTTCGTAAAGATAGACAAGCATCAGGATGTAGCAGTAGAGATTAGCAGGACAAAAATAGAAATGAAAAACATGGTTGATACAATATCTATCCTGAATCAGGCAGAGAAGTTAAAAGCTGAAGCAATTGCTAAGTTTGAGCAAAATATAAGGCAATTTGACTCAAGACTTGAAGCAATTGAGACTAATCTTGGCTTCAGGATAACTGATGACAAGGAAAAAGAAGACGAAAACGCTCCAAATGTAGCCGGAAAGAACATAAAGGACCTTAACCTTCTCCACTCAGAGATAAAAAACCTTAAAGATGAGCTCAGCACAATTGAGCGACCATAAACTCCCTTATTCTGATAAAAACCATACAAAACAATATTTAAAATTATATATCTATTTTTCTTTATACAAAATACAAACAGCCTTTTGCGGGAGTCGCCTAGTCTGGTCAATGGCGTTGGACTCAAAATCCAATTCGTTAGTCGATTCGCAAGTTCAAATCTTGCCTCCCGCACCAATTCTTATTAAATCAACATAATCTACATATAAACAAAGCGATTGACCTCAGCGAAAGCTGAGTGTCAAGCAAAGCGTCAACCGATTTTGCGGTTGTGTCTGAGCATAGCGAAGACGCACTGTTGAGATTGACAACAACAGTCCAGACAATCTATTAGTAGTATATGAACGAAAGCGAATATACGCTAATAATCGACCTGACTGCAGGTCGGCACCAATAACCTATATGACACATCCAACCAGTTTCCTTACAAACCTGTTTCTGACTCCAAGTACAAGCAATTCATACTCAAGCTTCCTCAGATATCCAGAAGTCTCAAAAAAACGCAGTAACTTTGAATGCCGCCGATTCACAGCAACCAATCCATCAACACACTCAGAAACATATTTTTTATCAACAATCATCTTCGCAACTTCTTCCCCTGAAACAAGAGCCTGATAAATCCCCTCACCTGTATATCCTGACGCAAGTCCTGCAGCATCACCAACAAGATAAACATTACCAAACCTGCAACCTCTATAATCAGAATTTATCGGAAAGGCTTCAAATTTTCCGGCAGAAACATTAATTTTATTATCCTTAAGCCACTTATCAAAATTCTTCCGAAGCTTCTCCGGAGAAATCAACCGTGGATTGCCGCCACACCCAATAGAAACAAAATCCCTATGCGGAAATATCCAGCAATACCATGAATGAAATATATCAGAATCAAGAAATGCCTCAAGCTTCCGATACTTTTTAGTAGGAATGATATATTGTATTGCCATACCAAGATCACTGACCTCAAGACCAATATGCTTTCTCACAACTGAAGCTGAACCATCAGCTCCAACCAGATGCCTGAACCCAATCTTCTCAGAATTATTGACAACTACATGATTTTTGCAGATCTTTGTAACCTTTGAGCTAACTTTCACAGTTGCCCCTAATTTCAAAATCTTCTCAAGCTGCCACTGGCCCAGCTCTTTACGATCAACTGTACTGATAAAAGAATCACCCAACTCAACAGCTATATTCTGATTAGGTGTATGAAGAGAAAACTCACCAAACCTGCGCCCAACAAGCTTATTAGGTAATTTAAGATAATCAATATCCTTCTTTGTCAATCCTCCTGCGCAAACCTTTGGCCCGACAACATCCTTCTGCTCAAGCACCAGTACAGTTTTACCTGAGCCTGCCAGCTTCTCTGCGCAATTCAGACCTGCAGGACCTGCTCCGACAATCACAACATCATAACTCTGCATACTATCAAAATTACAGGGGTAAGACTAAATAGTTTTCTAAAAGACCAGAGACG